>DATHTS010000436.1:0-7678 GCA_035462935.1 Pyrinomonadaceae bacterium | reverse complement strand
GAGGAAGAATCCGAAGAAGAGGAAGACAAAAAAGAATAGAATCATTTTATAATTATTTTCCCGGGCTGGTTGTTTTTATAAGCGACCAGCCTTTTATTTTTGGTATCTTGAAGTCATTTAACTTGTAGTTATTACAGGCGAAGGAGTATAATTTTAATACTCTGAAGTAACAATATCCGTTAATGTATTATATGGATTTAAAAACATCGGGAAATAATCATAGCTGCGCGCCGAAAAAACGTGAAATTTCCGTGGAGAAGGTGGCGGTGGCAAATCTGCCGACACACGTCGGGAGTTTCCAAATTGCCGGTTACCGTTCTTTGATTAGCGACGAAGAATTTATCGTTTTGTTCAAGGGCAAAATGCGCGCGGATTTTCCGACGCTGGTCAGAATTCACTCCCAATGTTTAACGGGCGACGTATTCGGCTCGATAAAATGCGATTGCGGACCGCAGCTCCGTAAAGCAATGGAGTTGATTGAAGAAGCCGGATGCGGCGCGATTGTTTATCAGCAGCAGGAAGGACGCGGCATCGGTATTGTCAATAAAATCCGCGCTTACGCTCTTCAGGACGAGGGCGCGGATACGGTTGAAGCCAACGAAAAGCTCGGTTTTGCCATAGATGCGCGCCGATATGAGCAATGCGCGGAAATTCTTTTTGATTTGGGGCTTTGCAAGGTGCGCGTGATGTCAAACAATCCTGAAAAAATAAGAGCTTTGGAAGAAGCCGGGCTGCAAATCGTCGAGCGCGTGCCGATTGAGGTCGAAGCCAAAGAACCGGCAGCACATTATCTAAGAGTTAAAAAGGAAAAGTTGGGTCATCTGTTAACTTAGTCTTAAAGGAGTAGTGGTTATGAAACATTTAATTAGTTTATCGCAAGTCGTCGCTTTTTTAGTTGTTGTCTTGTTAACAATTTCTTCTGTCGAAGCTAAAATTTCACATAATAAAGGAGCGGTATTAAATACTATTCAAGGTATGGTTTGGGACCCCTATAACCAACCCGTTTCAGATGTTTATGTTGAATTGCAGAATGAGCTCGGTATGACACTGTCGCGTCAGAGAACTACCAACTCAGGGCGTTTCGTTTTTACGGGCTTGTCATCGGGAAGCTTTAAGGTAACGGTTCTAACCTACGGCACTGATTATCTGCAACAAACCCAGGATGTTCAAATCGTGAATCTTACGCGCACAATGAGCGACCAAGCATTCGTTGAATTTCACTTGAAATATGACCCGCGAAAAATAACTCTTGGCAGCGGCGGTGTGCCCGAAGAAGTGTTTGTGCAAGAAGGAATATCCGACGAAGCACGCAAGCATTATAGAAAGGGCGTGGAACTACTTGCCGGCAAAAAAGATAAGGGCTTAACCGAGATTGAACGAGCTCTTCAAATTTCGCCCAACTATTTTGACGCGCTTAATCGTTTGGGCAACGAGTATGTCCAGCGCAAAGAGTATCGAAAGGCAGTTCCTCATCTAATTAAAGCAATTGACATCAACCAGCGAAGTTTTTCCAGCTTCTACGCTCTGGCTTACGCCGCTCATCAGCTCGGTCATAAACCGGAAGCCGTGGAAGCCGCGCGAGCCGCCACGATTATTAAACCCGCCTCAGTTAACGGGCAAGTGCTTTACGGCACGGTTTTAAGGGTTAACGGAAATTACGATAGAGCGGAAAAGGCGCTGCTTCAGGCTAAAACATTAAGCAAAAAACCTGTTCCCGAAGTTCACTGGCAACTGGCGTTGCTTTACAACAAACTAGGTCGCAATAGAGAAGCCGCCGAACAGTTGGAGACTTATCTAAAAGTTCAACCCGACGGCGCCGACAAAAAAGAAATTCAGGATTTGATTGCTAAGCTCCGAACTCAAGCATCTAAATAAAATTCACTAAAACTTTAAGGCAGGAGATAAATAATTTCCTGCCTTTTATTATGTGTGAATCAATGACGAACCATTCGCTTTAGCTTCGCTCGAAAGCCTTTCGCCTGTTTGGTTGATGTTCTCTTTTCCGCACTCGCGCGCTAGATTGATTACGGGACGCGCAAGAATTCTTCTTCTCCGATTTCAATATCTCCAAATTGTTTATAAGGATAGATTTCTATTCGCCTTTCACATAAAAATTTTGTTTTCTTAAGGTAACGGCGTTTGCGCGTCTTTCATCCCGACGGCAAGTCCTATTCGTCGCAGAAGCGCCAACTTCAAAACTAAAATTTTTAGTTTTCCCAAATAAAAAAGCCCATCCGAAGATGGGCTTGGTAAGTTTCCAGTTTAAACTTCAAACTAGAATATAAATCGAGCACCGAATCGAACCGAGCGTGGCGCTTGGAATTGATTCGGAAGTTCAACTGATTGATTCCTATACTCAGGATTAGCAAGGAACGGATCAAGAAAAGAACGAACACCTCCGTTGAACAGAACATTTGTTGCCGCAACCGGATTACCACTTGGAACAACATCACTGAAGCCTAAATCAAAATAAGAATTCTGAGTCAGATTCGTCTGAAGCCCAAGCACATTGTTTTCGTTAAGCACGTTGATAACGTTAAAGTCAAACGCCACAGCAAATCTGTTGTCGCGCCCGAAGCGGTAGCGATGCGACAGATTCAAGTCGGTTTGAGTAAACATTTCAGTGCGTCCCAAGTCGTTGCGTTCGCCTAAAGGAATGGGAATATGGAAAACGCTTACGAACGAGGTTTGGGGAAGTCCCGATTGAACAGTGGTAAAGAAAGAAATATCCGTAGAATTGGCATTGCTCCTCCACCAGTCAAAGGTATAGGTACCCGACGCCTTGAAGACGTGCGTTCTATCCAAACCGAGAACGCCGTAATCAGGTTGTCCGCTAGCGTTGAAACCGACTTGCGGCAAGTCGAAGGCACGGAGAACGTTTGGAGAGACACGACCATTTTCGTCACTACCTCCAAGACCTGAATAGTTACCCTCCAAGCGGCTAAGCACGTAGTTAATATTCAGGCTGAAGTTTCTGAAATATCGCGTATCGACTTCAAGCTGCAATGCATTGTACTTACGAACCGCTTCAACCGATTTTTCATAACCGGCAGCCTTCAATGTTTCCAGGTGTAAGCCTCTACCCGGATTGCCAATAATATAGGCTTCACTGCCAGATGCGTTAATGACACCGGCGTCTTCCACTACTTGATCTAGGTTTCTACGCAGATAGCGAGCAGTGAAGACCGAAGCGCGCATCACTTCACGCTGGAATTCCACCGTTAATTCGCTTTGACGATACGGTTCCAAATTGTCATCCACCGCGCCCGCGCCCGGGAATCCGATGTTTGACGGAATACGGTAGTCGGTATCGCAACGTATCAATGTTCCGGCAGTAATGGGAATACCCCCTGTCGGGCATTGTCCGCCAAGCGGCGGGTTATAATTACCCAGGACATTAGCCTGCGTATAGTACTGGTAATTCGTCGGAACACCGCCTTGACCGATATAGAAGAAGTCAACGTGATAGTAGTCGCCGCCGAATGAGCCGCGCGGCAGTTCAAACTTCAGACGGTCGTAGAACCAACCGTAGAAGGCTGAAATCTTCGTCTTACCGTCAGCAGTTAAAGCGTATGCCGCACCCAGACGGGGAGCGAGTTTTTCACTGAAGCTAAACTCTAAACCGGGGGTTGAGACACCGTTGAAAGCCGGAATTTTTTCACTTTCCGTTCTCACGCCGAGGTTCAAGGTCAAACGATTGGTCGGCTGCCATTTATCTTGGAAAAAGAAGGCATGACCAGTGTTGGTCGCCTCTCCGATTGTGCCAAATCTGTAGTTACATCCTACGCCAGCCGCGCCGGTGGGTCTCGCAATAGTCGTTCCCACAGGAAAAGCTCCTAAACAGAGAAAACTGGGATTAAGCGTCCTCGGAGTTCCGCCCGGGGTATCGTAGTAAAGAGCCGTCCAGCCGCCGTTAAAAACATGCCCTCGTTGGACATCATTAAAGATTCTGCTGAACTGGTAACCGCCCTTGAATTCGTGACGACCCGCAAAGTTGCCAACCAGATAGCTGGCGTTCGCGTCAATCGTGGTTCTAAGCGAAACGTCTTTTACGACAACAGAGTTGTTGTTGGTGGTTTGGAAACCGGTGGGACAACCTGATACGGCAGAAGAGCCGCCGGCGGCGCATTGAATTCTAGTGCCAAGGGGGATACCGTACCCACCTAATTTTTCGTTCAGGAAGCCCCGGCTGTAGCGCAACATAGAAGTAAACTTGCTTGTAGGAACCCAGTTTCCTTCAATTCTGAAATTGTTTGAATTCTGTCGACCGCCCTGTAGAGCAGCTAAATCCGCACCTTGATAAGCTGTGCCATTGAAAATGCCGAAAGAGGGGGTCGCGTTAACAAAGCTGCCGCCAAGAAAATTTCCCTCATCAACAATCGGATTCCAGGTATAGCTTGAAGATATGCGAACCGTGTTAACCGGCGAAGCGTCAAGCTTAATTTGAGCATATTCAACCGTCCGCTTAAACCTCGACGTTTGCGTGCTTGCCGCTCCTGCCAATACAGGCACCGTAGTCGGCATGACTCGCGCAGCGCGACAAGGCGCAAAACCCGCCGGAGCAGGACAAGGACCAAAGCCTTGAATGAAATTGGTCGTGCGGTCTGTCACCGATGTGCGCGGGGCGTAAATGCCGAAAAACCACAATCTGTCTTTGATAACCGGACCGCCCAGAGTAACCGACGGATAGAATTCGTGGTATTTATCTCTCTCTTGCGGAAAGTATTCAACTCCCTGATTACTGCCCGCAACTGAACCGCTAACCGGTGCAAACGGAGCATAGACACTCAAAACCGGTCGCGGTCCGGCGTCCAATTTACTGGTGCCGAAACTCACGCCGATTTCGCCGCGAAATTGATTTGTACCGCTCTTGGTAACAGCGTTAATAACGCCGCCCGTCGCGCCGCCAAATTCAGCTTCAAAACCGCTGGATTTGACTTGGATTTCTTGAATCGATTGAAACGGAACGTCGTTGTTGCCGTTCAAAACGCCGGTGCGGAAGTTTTGCGTTTCCTGCCCGTCAATGATAAAGCTGTTTTCCGGACCTGTCGCGCCGTTGATCGAAAACTGACCTGAAATCGGCTCTGGACGAACCGAAGCGGTTGTTCTCAACAAGCTGGTGAAGCCAGTGCCTTTCGGCAAAGCCTCAATTTCTCGCGCCGAGATATTGTCCTGAGCCTTTGTTCCAGTTGCATCTACGATAACGCCGGAATCAACCGTGACAGTTACCTCGCCGGTAACACCAGTAGTGGCAAGGGTAAAATCAACAGTAGTAGCGTTACCAAGAGCTACTTGAACATTGTTTCGGGTTTGCGCTAGGAAACCGCTGATTTCGGCAACAGATACATTATAAATTCCGGGAGGGATTTCACGAGCGCGGTAAAATCCTTGTCCATCTGCTTGAATAGTACGATTGAAACCAACGTCCACACCTCTAATAGTGATTGAAGCGTTAGGAATAACCGCACCTGCAGGGTCTTTAACAGTTCCTTGAATTTCACCTCTCGTTTCCTGTCCGAATGCCGTCATAGCAAAACAGAAAACGATAGACAAAACTAAAGAAATAAATTTAATATTTTTTCTCATTTTTTACTCCTTATATGTAAAAATTCACAAAGATTGAAAGTCCTGAATTGGACGTTGCACTTTATAACTAGCAATTTAAGAGCCACGTTCCACTCCCTCCCGCTTTGTCTTTTAAATCTATTATTTCCAACAAGTTAGTATCGCCAAAAAAAATCAATAATCAATTTCTCTAAAATTTTGAAAATAAATTCTCCAATAATTTGTATTTTCTTCAATTGTATGAATTTTTTAATGAAATTTTCATTTATGAAGTTCTTGCTAATCTACAAACTTTAATAGAAAATCATTGACAACAAATTTTATTAATATAATTGGAGAAGCTTTTGTCGGAAAGAATATATCGGGATTCGGTTCATAATATCATCCGTCTAAATACCGACACGGATGAGGGAAAACTGCTTGTTCGTCTAATTGATTCGGCTGAATTTCAACGCCTGCGGCGAATACGCCAATTAGGGCTTGCTTATTTTGCTTATCAATCGGCAGAGCATTCGCGTTTTACACATTCTTTGGGCGCGCTTCATCTGGCAACGCGGATTTTGGCAAAACTCAGCCACAACTACGAAATTTCCGATGAAATGAGGATTGCCGTCCGCTCGGCTGCGCTTTTGCACGACATCGGACACGGCGCGTTTTCGCACGTTATCGAGTCAATTCTGAATTTTCATCACGAAAATTTTACGGTCGAAGCCGTTTTGAGCCAAACGACGGAAGTCGGGCAAATCCTGCGGGAATTCTCCGCCGAACTGCCGGAAAAGGTTGCCGGCATTATTCGCGGCAGCTTTCGCCCGATGGCTCTGGGACAGCTTGTTTCTTCTCAATTGGACGTTGATCGGATGGATTATCTCCTGCGCGACAGCTTGATGACCGGCGCGAAATACGGCATTTACGATCTGGAATGGATTATCAAATCGCTGGAAATAGATGAAGAAAACGACCGGCTTTACGTTTCGGCTCGCGGCGTTTACGCGGTCGAAGATTATTTGCAGGCGCGCTATTATATGTTCCGGCAGGTTTATTTTCACCGCACACTGCGTTCCGCCGAAGCGGTTTTGCAGTCGCTGATAAAACGCGCTCTGAATCTTTTCCAAAACGGTAAAGCAGTCTGGGTCGCGGTCGGAACGCCGTTTGAGAAAATTTTAAGAAGCGAAAAACTTTGCTTGGGCGAGCATTTGCAGTTGGACGACACGGACGTTTTATTTCACATAAAGCAGTGGCAAAATTCCACCGATATGATTTTGGCTGATTTATCAAAGCGTTTTCTGCACCGGAGGCTTTTCAAGGCGTTTGATCTGGATATGCCCGAAGAGGAAAGGCAGGAATTTATCTGCCGGGCGCGGGACATTGCGGCAAAAGAGGGCTTTGAGACGGATTATTATTTTGTTGAAGATAGAGCGGGCGGCGCGCCGTATTATTTTTACACTAAACACGAGACCGAACCGAAAAATTTGATTTATGTGGAAACAGGTTTTTCCCGCCCCGAAATCCGCGAGATTTCCGAAGTCAGCGCGGCGGTTCGCGGTCTGCAAAAGGGTTATCAAATTTACCGCGTCTGCTTTCCGCCGGAATTGAAAGGTGAAATTGCTAAACTTTATCATTCTTAAGAAAGTAAGTTTCATTGAAAGAGATTCTAAAATAAAAGGGAGATTAAAACAGGATGGATGGGATAAACAGTATAAAAAACAATCTGCGTTCATCTGTGTTCGTCTGCGGTTTCATTTTTCTTTTCTCAATCAATTCGGCGGCACAGAAAATCGCCGTTCTAGTTCCCGAAAAAAACAAACAAAGTCAGGATTTTGCCGAAAGACTCGAAACGAGTTTAGGTGAAAAATTCAAAATTCTCGATACATCAATGAGCGAGACGGCTTTTCGTTCGGTCAAGTTTGAAAATCCTTTCAATCTTTATAAAACGGAAGCGAAACTGATCGGCGCGGTAATCGGGTGCGATTATTTTCTGCTCGTTAAAAGCCAAACCCTGCGGCGCGCTTCTCTTTCCAAGCCGGATTATTTTGAATCTTATGCCGTTATTTACGTCGTAAGCTCACGCAGCGGTCGTCTTATTTTCTGGAAACTTGCCTCTTTTGAAGCAGGG
>DATHTS010000435.1:0-2927 GCA_035462935.1 Pyrinomonadaceae bacterium | reverse complement strand
TCGAAATTTTTTAATCGGCGCGGGCTCGTGTTCTAAAATCGCGGCAATCCGGTCCGAGCGCGTCGAACCCTGAAACGGCAGTTTTCGCGCGATCATCTCGTAAAGAATCACGCCCAAACTCCAAATATCCGTCCGCGCGTCAGTTTCCAGACCACGCGCCTGTTCGGGCGACATATAAGCGGCTGTTCCGATAACCTCGCCCGCTTTTGTTTTTATCAAGGCTTCGCGGATAGTTCTGGCATTTTTCGGAGGCGTGTATTTGGCAATTCCGAAATCCAGAACTTTCACCAAACCGTCGGAGCGAATCATTACGTTTTCAGGCTTGATGTCGCGGTGAATAATTCCTGCGCCGTGCGCGGCTGTCAACGCGCTGGTGATTTGAACGGCGATGTCGAGCATTTCGGGAAGAGACAATTTCTTGCCCCTTAATAAACTCCGCAGCGTTACGCCCTCAATAAATTCCGTAACAATAAAATCTCTGCCTTGCCATTCGCCGATTTCGTAAATCGTTACGATGTTCGGATGATTCAGCGCGGATGTAGCAAAGGCTTCCTGACGGAATCGGCTAACGCGGTTTTTGTCTTCGGTGATGTGAGCCGCCAGCAGTTTGAGCGCGACTTTGCGGTTTAGGCGCGTGTCTTTTGCCAGATAAACCTCGCCCATTCCGCCTTCGCCGATTTGCGAGACAATTTCGTAATGCGCGAAACGCTCGCCGCTTTCAGGTTTTCCGTTGCGCTCGATAATCAGACTGGCAACATCTTCTGCGGCGGGATGTTCCATAAAACTTTCGGCTGTGTCGAAAGAATCCAGTAATTTCTCGACCTCAAGACGCAATTCGACATCGTCCGCGCAAGCATTTTTGAGAAACCGCGACCGTTTCTCCGGCTCGATTTCCAGCGCGACATCGAATAAACCCTTAATTTTTTGCCAACGTTCGGAGTCCATTTTTCTATTTGAAGTCGCTTATTAGGACAACATCTTTCATTATATTGCCGCGAGAAAGCGCAAGCCTTTTTCCGTCTTTTGACCAATCGAAATTCCAAATAATGCCAGACTTGAAATTTGTCAACGGCGCGGGCTTGCCGTCGCCGTCGAGCGTGTGGCTCAGAATATTTGAAACGCCTTCGCGGGTGTCAATAAAACTGACGGCGCGGCTGTCCGGCAGCCAGCGCAGCGTTTTGACCGCGTAGGTAAAAGTGTCGAATATCTTGAGCGGCTCGCCGCCCTCGATTGGCAGAATGCCGATGCGAAACTGCGCGTTCGGTTCTCCGACCAGATAATTACACGCAATCATCGAATTGTCGGGCGACGCGACCGGCGCGGTTGCCAAATCCTTTTCCCGCATTTTTATTTGCGTCGGCTCGCCGCCTTCGACCGGAATTTTCCACAAAGTTCCGATTCCGCCTCGATGAAAATACACCCATTTGCCGTCGGGCGAAAAAGAAGGCACCGAGCCGGTCGTCAGCAGCACCGGATTTCCGCCGTCAATATCAATGCGCCAAATACCGCTTCCTCCAGATTTGTCCGAATTGAAAACAATATACTTTCCGTCAGGCGAGGCGAAAGGTAAATATTTTATTCCCGCGCCCGATGTTAATTGTTTATTTGCCGAACCGTCGGAATTAACAATCCAAATTTCGGCGCTGCCGCTTGCCTGCGAGGTATAGACGACGCTGCCGTCGGGCGTTAATGATAATCCGACGCTTCCGTCCTTTCCGCCGTTTCCGAAAGTAAGCTGTTTTTCCGCATTTTCTTTGCCGTTCGTTGATGAAACCCAAATATTTGAATTTTGATTCGTTTGGATGGCGGCAATCGTCGAAGATTTTGCCGCCAGGCTCGGCGCGGCGTAATCGCTAAAATCATTTGTAATCCGGTTGACCGCGCCGTCCGGGTTTGAAATGTGCCACAGTTGAACGAGTCCGGGCTTTTCGGCTGCCGATAAAATCAAACCGCTCGTGTCGGAAAGCCACGTCAAACCTTCGACCTGCGCCCATTGTTTTTCGGAAATCGGTTTTTCGGCTGCGTCCGCCGCGTTTACCAGAACGATAATCTTGCCGCCGCCGAATCCGCCCTTCCCGCCGTAAGTTCCGGCAAAACAGGCAATCGTTTCGCCGTCGGGCGACCAAGCCGCGCGGGTTAAAAAATCTGGTGATTTGCGGAAAATTAATTTGCGCTCGCTGCCGCCGTCCAAATCGGTGATGACGAGCGAGTCGGTAAATTCTTCATCGTGGCGAACGAACGCGACTTGCCTGCCGTCGGGAGAAAGGCTGAAATTACTGCCCGAATCCTGTAAGCTGATGTCGCCGACCAACTTTTTTTCGCTGCCGCCGAGCTTCGGAATTTGGTAAAGCGTTGCCCGCGTGTTTTTCCCTTCAACTTTTAAGTAATAGATATGGCTTCCGTCCGGCGAAAAAGCCGGCGAGCCGTAGCGCAAATTTTCGGCTGGCGGCACAATTTGAATACTGCTTGTCGCCGAAGTTTGTCTCAGCCAGAGGCTCTGCCTGTCGTTTTCTTCCTTGATAAAAACGACAAACTCGCCGTCGGGCGAAATTGCGACCGCCACGGCTTGGCTCGTGTCGCTCAGACGGTGGATTTTCATCGTTTGCAGCGACAGCGCTGAATTTTTATCGAAAAAATTTGTTCCGAAATTAATGCCGCTCAAGTAAAACCAAATTGCCGCGCCCGCCAGAAACAAAATTATCAAAGCCGCCGCTGCCGGAAGCCAAGCGAATTTTCGCTGCCGTCTGACGGAAGGAAGCGTGAATGCCGAACGCTTTCCGATGCCTGATTTGTCGCGGATTTTGTGTAAATCTTCCGCCAAATCCTCCATTTCACGGTAGCGTTCTTCTTTATTCTTAGCCAGAGCGCGGCTGACGACTTTTTCGAGTTCGGGCGGCACATCGCGTCGAAATTTTTTAATCGGCGCG
>DATHTS010000434.1:0-4525 GCA_035462935.1 Pyrinomonadaceae bacterium | reverse complement strand
TATTTTTAAGAGAACCCCTGAAAATCCAAAAATGAGCGGATTTGTAAAAGTTTAGCGCGTTAATTAACGAAGGCAAAAATTTTAATTTAAACAAGGAGAATTTATGAAAATAAATTCGTAACGGTTCCGATTTTTATCTCTATGGCGCAAACGGCGGCGAACGGGAATCCCGCTTTCCGATTTCGGTTTATATCACAGAGCAAAATCGAGTTCCGACTAAAACCCAAACTTGGCTTAAACCAAAAAAATAAAAAATAGGAGAAAAAAAAATGAAAAATCAAACAATCAAACAACTTTCAGTTCGTTCAATCTTTTTATCGGGTCTGTTGACACTGGCATTTTTCGCCACCGGTTTCGGGCAGTTGCAGTCAACGTCGGTGTTTACGACGGGGTTGAGTCAGCCTGCCAAGATAATCCAAACGCCGCTCGACAATCTGATTGTGACCGAAACGGTCGGTCCACCCAACAGCGGACGAATCTCGATTATTGACATGGAAGGTAACCGTCGAACGCTGGTTGACGGGCTGCCGTCAGGCATCGGAGCCGAAGGTCCTTCCGGTCCGTCGGGGCTTGATATGCGCGGTCGCTCGCTGTTTGTCGCTATCGGCGAAGGCGACGGAGTTTTACCCGGACCGATTCAGGGAACGATGATACCAAACCCGAATCCGTCCTCGCCTTTGCTCAGTTCGGTGCTGAGAATTGATTTCAGCGCGAACGTCGAAAGACACGGGCAGGGTTTCTCGCTCTCTCCAGCCCAACACAATCTTTTGGCAAACGGCGGTGTGGTAACGCTCCGCAACGGCAGCGTTGGCTGGATAGAAATAAGCTTAGTAGCTGATTTTCCGAACTCCGTCCCAAATCCGCTTCCCTTCTTTCCGGCGAATGTCCGTCAATCGAATCCGTTCGCGCTGGTGGCGGGCGGGGATAATCTCTTCGTTGCCGATGCCGGAATGAATTCGGTCGTCAGGGTAAATATCTCTTCGGGCGAATGGCGAATCTTAACGGTATTTCCGCCGCGTCCGAATCCTCTGCCGTTCGGACCGCCGGTGATTGACGCCGTGCCGGACGGCATTCGTCTTGAAGGCAATCGGCTTCTCGTTACGCTTTTGACGGGCTTTCCGTTTGTTCCGGGATTGTCTGAAGTTCGGCAGGTTGACACGCGTACCGGCGCTAACAGCCCCTTTATCGGCGGACGCTCCTCAGCCATAGACGTGCTTGAGGAGAGGACGCAGCACGGGCAAACGCAGCATTTTGTGCTCGAATTCAGCACAAACTTTTTAGCGAACCAGCCCGGACAGCTACTAGCGTTCGAGGCGCCTTTTTACCCGCCCCAGGTAATCGCAAGCGGATTAATTTCACCGTCGGGAATGGTGCGCGACTCGGTAAGCGGGGATATTTTTATCACGGAAATATTTACCGGGCGAATTATCCGCGTTCATCTGAACCCGTGGCAGTTCTGAGTACTTAATCTTCCTGACGAATAACGACAGGTAGAGGATTTTTAAGTAAATTCAGGGCGCAGGTTACGTCGGCTTTTTACATTCGGTGCGTCCGGTTCGGTAAACACCGGGCGCGCCGTTAATTTTTAGCAGAGTTCACTTTTAATTTAATTTTTCGATAATTCGGGAGAAACACAATGAACAAGTTGATAAAATTTATTGCTTTTTTAATTGTTTTGGCGGCTGGCGCTTCTTTCGCCTCGGCACAGGAATCCAAACAATCTACAAAACCTGCTCGGGAGGAATCGGCAATTCGTGAGCTTGTCAAAAAAATGGAAGCGGGTTGGAACGCAAAAGACGTTTCCCGCGAAGCTCAGCTTTATTTCGAGGATGTTGATTACATAAATTCTTACGGAACTTTTTTGAAAGGTCGCAATGAGATAGCCGAAGGGCACAGATATATTTACAGCACCATTTACAAAGACACGACGCTGACGCTGACTATTGAGAAAATTCGGTTTCTTCGTCCCGACGCAGCCATCGTCCACGTTTTTAACAGCTTGAAAAAGATTGATAAAACGAGTAAAGGACGAATGACGTTAGTCGTCGCAAAAGAAGGCAGCGAATGGAAAATCGCAGCGCAGCAAATAACTTCGATTCAAGAATCTGAACGGAGGTGAAATAGGATGTTTTCTGAACAAATCCATTTTACTTGAAAAGTGTGTTTTTCCATCTACTCTTATCCAATACTGAGGTTATTTTAATTCAGTCGGCTTTATTCACGTTTGACTGCACCGAGAGTTTCGTCAAACCAAGCATTTGCCGCCGGAACGAAAATCTCTATCGGCGGGACATGACCGCCGTCGTAAAGCATCAGGCGTTTCGGTTCGGGCAAGAGTTTAAAAAACGGTTCGGCTTCGGTTTTGAGCGGGGTCGATTCGTCGTAACGCCCGTTCATGATCAGCTTGGGATGGCGAATGTGCGAAACAAAATTGAGCGGATTGGCTTCGGCAATCCATTTTGCCCAATTCGGTCTCGCGCCGATTCCCGTTATAATCATCGAGCGGTAGCGAGAGTCAAGCGCGGACACTATCCACCCCAGCATCATAGGTGAACCGTTGCTGAAACTCATCATAGCAATCTTTCCAGCATCAATATCACTTCTCGTTTCGAGATAATCCAACCCACGCCGTAAATCTATCGCCCCGTTGATAACCTGCCTGCGGTATTCAACCGTATTAGGCTCGGGACGCTTGTAGTTTGGCGGATGTCTGCGTTCGACGTAGCCTTTGACGGCGACGCCGAAAACCGCGCGCCCGGATTTGATAAATGGCGAGAGCGCCAAATCCATCGAATCCTGCAGCGAGCGAAAGCCGAACCAAACGTCGTCCGCCGGATAAAAATGAATCACCTGTAAAGGTCGCGCATAGTTTTTCGGCAGATAAAGATACGCAATAACACGCTCGCCTTCCGCGCCGTTGAAAGTGATTTTCTCGCGTCGCCATTCATCTGTCTCCTTTGTTTCGACGATTTCGGCTTCGAGCGGGGTTTTGTCGTAATGATAATGACTGAGAATCGCTTTGAAATCCGCTTCTTTCGGCGGACTAAAAACGGGAATTTCATCCTCTTCGCTAAATTGCATCGCGCCTTGATCGCCTACTGCATCGGGTAAGTTAAGAACACAGCGAAATCCGAGTTTATTCGAGCTGTAAAAGCCCGGATAACTTCCGTATTGCCCGAATAAATAAACCGGGTCAGCCCAAGAACCGCCGCTCGTGATAAAACCGTCTCCGCGTTTGTTCTGACACCACTCGGAAACATTTCCCGCCGTGTTGTAGCAGCCGTAAGGACTCATCCCGAATTCGAAGCTATTTACCGCGGTTGTGCCTATCCCGTTAAAATTCGCACGAAAATCCGTGGCTTCGCCGGGCTTGAACAATCCCCACGGCATTGTCACAACAAGAAAGTCGCGCATTCCGTCACGAGCCGCTTTTTCCCACTGATGGATTGTCGGCAAGCTTTTGCCGCGAAAAGCCGCGTAAGCCGCCGCCTCATACCAGGTAATGTCCGTCACAGGATGTTCCGCCTTGCCTTCGGGAAAATTTTGACTTGTCCAGTTTCGCGGAGCCTGTAAGGCGGTTCGGTCTTTGAACTCGCGCATAGCTTCTTCCCACGTCAAAGTCTTGCCGTCTTTGACGAAAGGAAATTTCCAGTATTCCTGTTTCAAATAGCCGCCGGCATTGATGAATTCTTTGTATTCCCGATTGCTTACTTCATATTTATCTATAAAGAAATCATTTAATTTTACTGGAGACTCCGTCGGTCGAGACCAGGTAACCAGCTTGTATTCGCCGCCTTTGACCGGAACCATATTGGCGGGCTGTTTTCCGGCTTCGACCAATTTAGACTCAACTCGTAAGGGCGGCGTAATACGAATAACCTTTGTCCCCAACCGATTAGTCGTACCTGAAATGGTTCTCTCAAGCGGAGCGTATCCATCCTTTTCAATTGCTAAAACATATTGCCCGCGAGCAATTCGTAAATCATTGATTGGCGTCGTACCAATAAGCTGGCGTTCGGGAAAATTACCTTTGTCATCAGGCTGAAAACGTTTCAGGAAGACACGCGCTCCGTCGGGTTCGGTTGTAACCGTGAACTTGTCGGAAATCGTCGGCATCAACTGCGCGATAACGGGATTTTGCGGTAAATATTCCTCAATCTGTAAGGCAAGATCGTAAGCCTCGAAGTATTTGTCATTTTGCGCCAACTCTTCAACCTTTCCGACCGATTCTTCAGCCCATCTCAAATTCGCGTTTCGCCAATAATACCAAGCCGCGCCGCTCGCCAGAAGCAAAATTATCAAAGCCGCAGCCGGGTAATTCCATGCAAATTTTCGCCTCGTATCGGCGGAGGGTAAAACGAAACCGGAACGCCTTTCAATACCAGATTTGTCGCGGATTTTGTGTAAATCTTCCGCCAAATCCTCCATTTCACGGTAGCGTTCTTCTTTATTCTTAGCCAGAGCGCGGCTGACGACTTTTTCGAGTTCGGGCGGCACATCGCGTCGAAATTTTTTAATCGGCGCG
>DATHTS010000433.1:0-5203 GCA_035462935.1 Pyrinomonadaceae bacterium | reverse complement strand
ATTTTATGGTTCATCAGCCGATGGGCGCGCTCCCGATTCAAAACAACGGCGAACATACCGTGCTGTTTTGTTTTATCTTTCTTTACATTGCCGCGAGAGGTTCGGGCATTTGGAGCATTGATTCCTTGATGAACAGGGGCGGAAGGAATATTGCGGGCAACACCTAAAGGATTGACAAATCTGCTATAATCGGTGACAAATCAAAAGCGATTGATATTTGCGCTTTGATGCAAACAAATAAAACGAACTTTCATCTTATCAACAACTTTTGAGGAAAAAATATGAACACTACATACGACAATATTAGAACAAGTTATGCGGCGGCGGATGCGCTGCCGGAAGAACGCGCTTCATTTATTCGCAAAACCTATCTGCATTTGGCGGGCGCGGTTTTGATTTTCGTTTTGCTGGAAGCCTATCTGCTTATGTCCGGCGCGGGCGAGTGGGCGGTTCAAACGATGCTCGGCACGCAGTATTCGTGGCTCATCGTTTTGGGGCTTTTTATGGGTGTTTCGATGCTCGCCAGTTGGTGGGCAAACTCGCAGACCTCAAAGCCTTTGCAGTATATGGGCTTGGGAATCTTTATCGTGGCTGAAGCGATAATCTTTCTGCCCCTGATGTTTATGGCAACCGTTTATTCAACACCCGACGTGATTGTAAAAGCGGGAATCGTCACGCTCGGTTTGTTTCTCGGATTGACGGCGGTGGTTTTCCTGACGAAAAAGGATTTCTCGTTTTTAGGACCGATTTTGATGATCGGCGGATTCGTCGCTCTCGGCTTTATCGCGTCGGGAATCGTTTTCGGTTTCAGCCTCGGAAATATCTTCGCCTTTGCGATGGTCGCTTTTGCCGGCGGCGCGATTTTGTATGAAACGTCAAACATTCTGCACCGCTACAATCCCAATCAGCACGTCGCGGCTTCGTTAGCTTTGTTCGCCAGCGTAGCTTTGCTGTTCTGGTATATTTTGCGGATTTTTATGGCTTCGATAGACTAGGCTTGAATTCACTTAGCTAAATAAAAATGCTGCCTGTTCACTTTGAACAAACAGGCAGCATTTTTATTTTTACAAACTTTTTGGTGAAATTTAAAGAATAATGTGTTATAAACTTTCTATGCTTATCGGATTTAAGCCAACCAAAGAAATTCTCAATCAACTCGGCATCTCGCCGAAAGAATCCTGTTGTCGCTAATTTCCCTTTTTAATCCGCTATAAATTAATCTGATTTTGAATTGTTCGTTAAATCTTAACGGACAAATCCAATTTCTATTCTTTTTGGTTTATATTATTGTTTCAATTTAAAATTATGCTTAAATTTCATAACACATTATCGGGACAAACGGAAGAATTTCAACCTTTGAAAAATAACGAAGTAAGGATGTATGTCTGCGGTCCGACCGTCTGGAGCTTCGCGCATATCGGTAATTTTCGCACCTTTACATTCGGCGACGTTTTGCGTCGCTATCTGAAATACAAAGGTTACAGATTGACCCACGTCATGAATCTTACTGATGTTGATGACCGGATTATCAACGAATCGAAAAATGCCGGAAAAACGATTGACGAATTCGTGCAGCCCTTTATCAAAGCTTTCTGGGAAGATTTTGACGCGCTCGGGCTTGAGCGTCCCGACATCTCTCCGCGGGCGACCGAACACATTGCGGAAATGATCGAGATTATCCAAAAATTATTGGATAACGGTCGCGCCTACGAATCCGGTGGTTCGATTTATTACCGAATCGCCGCTTTTCCCGAATACGGAAAACTCTCGAAAATCAGTTTCGCAGGAAACATTTCCGGCGCTTCCGAGCGCGTTGACACTGACAAATACGACAAGGAAAACGCGCAGGATTTCGCGCTCTGGAAATTTGTTCCCGAAGACGAGCCGACGGGCTGGGATGCGCCTTTCGGTCGCGGACGTCCGGGCTGGCATATCGAATGCTCGGCGATGTCCACGAAATATCTGGGCGAAACCTTCGATATTCATGCCGGCGGCATAGATTTGAAGTTTCCGCATCACGAAAATGAGATCGCGCAGTCGGAAGGCGCGACCGACAAATTATTCGCCAAATACTGGATTCACAGCGAGTTTCTGAAAATTGACGACGCTACGATGTCAAAATCCAAAGGTAATTTCTTCACCTTTCGCGATTTGGCGGAACAGGGTTTTTCCGCTTTGGCGATACGTTATCTGCTTCTGAGCGTTCCTTACGATAAACAGCTAAATTTTACCTTTGAAGGGCTTCAAGGTGCAGAGCATACACTCGAACGCCTGCGAGATTTCCGTAAGCGTTTACAGGAAGCGCGTTTGACTGAAGGTATTAACACAGATTTGCAGGAAAAGGTAAAAGGGTTTCTCAATGATTTTGAAGAAGGGATGGACGATAATTTAAATACTTCGGTCGCGCTCGCCGCTCTGCATAATTTGGTTCGGGAAGTTAATTCGGCTATGGCTGAAGAATCCCTGCGCCAGGATGACAGGACAAAAGTTCTCGAAATTATCGAAAAAATAGATTCGGTTCTCAACCTTTTCGGCGAAGAAAAAGCGGAAATGCTCGACCCGGAAATCGAACGGCTAATCGAAGAACGTCAGGAAGCTCGGCGCAATCGCAATTTCGCGCGTTCGGATGAAATCAGGGATTTGCTGGCGGAAAAAGGAATTATTCTGGAAGATACGAAAGACGGTGTAAGATGGAAAAGGAAGTAAAAGAAAAAATGGATGATTTTAAAGAACAATGTCGCCGCCAGCTTGAGAGAAGCGTTGACCAGCGAATTAAATACGGCTTTTTCCGGCAATACAAACCGGTGTTGGACGACGCGCCTTTTCGTGTCTTTGAAACGATGCGGGAATACCGCGAATGGGCGGATAAAAATTTGCCGCGATATTTAGGTTATAAAATAGCCGAAAAAGAAACTGATGAATCAGCCTGATCGCAGTTATTTTCAGCCGCAGCAAGCCCGCGAAGTCGCCGAAGTTTTTGCCAAACATAAAGTCGAATTTATGTTTATCGGCAAAAGCGGGGCGATTCTGCTCGGCTATCCGGCTTCAACCCAGGATGTAGATTTATTTCCTGAAAAAAGCGCGGAAAACGGAAAAAAAATGGTTGCCGCCCTGCGCGAGTTAGGATTTGAAATCAATAAGCAAATAGCCGAGGAAATTATTAAAGGCGTGGATTTCGTCCAGCTAAAAACGGGTCCTTTCGATCTCGATTTGGTATTTGCTCCCGATGGAATTGAAAGCTATGCCGAAGCGCGAAAAAGGTTGGTTGTAGTTGACGGCTTTCCCGTTGCAAATATACGCGACATTATTGCCAGCAAAAGAGCTGCGGGAAGAGAAAGGGATTTGAACGATCTGCCGCTTTTGGAAAATTTCCGCGAAGAATTTGAAAAGAAAATGCGCGGCGAGCCGAAATCCGCGATTGAAATCGCAATACAGAAATCGGATTCGCTCCATAAAAACAAATCCTAAATTTTTTTACTTCGCAACTTCAACCAAAAAAACTTTTAAGCTCTCCGTCTCGAAAACTTTCGGCTCGCTGATTCGATAGCCTTGTTGAATTAAATTTTGCAGTGGCGGTTTTTGCAGATTCCATTCCGTATCGCGGTAGGTAATCCAAAACCGCTCGCCTTCAAAATTTTCAGTTGTCCGCACGGCATCGAAGCCGCGCGGCAGAAAATATGCCGGGTCTTCCATAATTCCCTTAAAATCTTTGAGACGCACCACCTGAACCGGCTCTTTCCGCCGCGCAAACCAGAAATGATACGCCGCGAGATTTTCAAAGGCGTAAACCTTTTCTCCCGCTTCCACATTTGGCGCTAGATTTTCCCAGCCACACCAAATAAAAGTCGTTTGCGGGCGATTAATTTCACGCGCGAAAGAAAAGACAACAAACATGCAAAATGCAATCAATATTCCGGTTTTGGCTTGCGGAAAAGTAATTTTATTCCAGGCGTGAGCCAATAAAATCGAGAATGGCGCGAAGACGATTATCAAGTGGCGCGTTCCCCAAATCGAAACCGGCAGCAGCCAGCTAGCCAGAAATGCCGACAAAATCGGCGTTAAAATAAAAATCGTCAGCAAATAAACTTTCTCTTTTTCGGTTTCGGCTTGCCAATTAACAAAATATAAAACGAAAATCCCAATAATCAAAAGCAAAACCGGAACGGAAATGATAAAAATCGAAGACCATTCGTTGCTGGCGGCTTGAAAATAAATCGGCTCGATAAGATCGAAGAGGAACAGAAAAAGCGTCGGAAAATTCGGCTTGCTCGCCCAGCCGAGATTTTGCGCGAAATCGGCGTTAATTTTCATTGCCTGCCAGACGGTGTAAATCCAAGGAGTAAAAGCAAGCAAGCAAATCCCGAACATCATCAAAATCCGCGCGATTTTTATTCGCTGCAAAATTAAAATGGCGATAATTTCCGCCAAAATGACCAGCCAGCCGTAATAGTGAGCGTAAATCAGGGCGATATTGACGAAAGTCAAAATCCAAAAACTTTTGCCCAAGCGGAAATACCTGATAAAAAGCCAAAACGAAAAAAGCGCGAAGAACATCAGAAGCGTATACATTCTGAGCGTTTGCGTGTATTTGATGAGCGCCCCGTTGACGGCTAAAAAAGAAAGCGCGGCGGCGATTGTCGAATATTTAAGTTCAAATTGACGGCAGAGAAAATAAAAAGGAACGAGCGCCAAACAAGAAAAGAAAACAGGAAAAAATCTGAGCCAGAAAAGCGATTCGCCGCCGAGGGCAATCCAGATTTTCAGCAAAGCATAAAAAAGCGGCGGGTGAATCAAATCCTGCGCGACGAACCAGAAAAGCGTTTGCCAATCGTATTCGGCGGCGTGGATGCTGAAAATCTCGTCAAACCAAAGACACGCATCGGTCAAACGCCAAAGCCGCAGCAAAATATAAACGATACCAATCGCAAAAATTACCGGCAGCCAGAAATTTCGATTATTTTCCATTAAGTTTCGTTCTGCGAATAATTTGAAAAACCTGATTTTACTTATCCTGACAAAATAAATACTCCGTAAATTAAATTTTTTGGCATTTCGATAAGCGTTCTGAGTCCCGCATTTATGCGGCTTTCCGCCGCGCTTCGCGGGCGGGCGGCGCGCTGAAGCGTGGACTCAAAACACTCGAAAATTTAATTTACGGACGAATAAATTAGAAAAGCGGAATTTGGCGGCTTTACTATCAACT
>DATHTS010000432.1:0-4139 GCA_035462935.1 Pyrinomonadaceae bacterium | reverse complement strand
TAAAGGAGCTACAACGGATTTGAGTAACAAAAATTTTCTTTTCACTTCGGAATCTGTAACCGAAGGTCATCCTGATAAAATTGCCGACCAGATTTCCGACGCGATTCTCGACGCGGTTTTAGAACAAGATCAGACAAGCAGAGTCGCTTGCGAAACTCTTGTAACGACAGGTTTGGCAGTTATTGCCGGAGAAATTACCACCACTGCCCAGATTAATTTTCAAAAAATTGTCCGCGATACGGTCAATGACATTGGATATAACGATGCGCGTTACGGTTACGACTGTCATACGCTGAGCGTTCTTAACGCTCTGGGAACGCAATCACCTGATATTGCTCAAGGCGTGGATACGGGCGGTGCCGGAGACCAGGGCTTGATGTTCGGGTATGCCTGTAACGAAACACCCGAATTAATGCCCTTGCCGATTCAGTTAGCGCATAACCTAACGCAGAGGCTCTCCCAAGCCCGTCGCAGCGGCGAGCTTTCATACCTGCGCCCGGATGGAAAATCACAGGTAACCGTCGAATACCGCGACGGGAAACCGGCGCGTATCGAGGCAGTAGTTATTTCAACCCAGCACGCGGATGAAATTTCCACCGAACAAATTCGTTCGGACATTATGGAAAAAATCATCAAAGGAACAGTTCCTGCCGAACTTTTGGACGAAAACACCAAATATCATATTAATCCGACCGGGCGGTTTGTAATTGGCGGTCCGATGGGCGATGCCGGAATTACCGGTCGAAAAATTATTGTTGATACATACGGCGGCTATGCTCCCCACGGCGGCGGCGCATTTTCCGGCAAGGACCCGACAAAAGTTGATCGTTCGGCTGCCTATATGGCTCGATACATCGCAAAAAATATCGTTGCTGCCGGTTTAGCCGATAAATGCACCGTTCAGTTGGCTTATGCAATCGGAGTCGCCGAACCGGTTTCTGTTTTAGTTGACACGCACGAAACGGGTAAAGTTGATGAAGAAAAACTTGCGGAATCGGTTCGCAAGAATTTTGAACTGACTCCGAAAGGAATTATTGAAATGCTCGACCTGCGCCGTCCGATATATAAACAGACTGCAAAATTCGGACATTTCGGGCGCACTAACGACGAATTTACCTGGGAAAAGACCGATAAAGCCGAGGCTCTTTTGAGTTCTCTGAGCGAAGCGAAAGCAGTTTAGTTTATAAAAAAAAAACGATTTCAAAATTAATTATATGGCAAAAGAAGGAATTTCATTGGAATACGACATAAAAGACATAAATCTTGCCGAGCAAGGCAAGCAAAGAATCGAATGGGCAGACCGCGAAATGCCCGTTCTTCGCTTGATTCGTGAGCGTTTTGAGGCGGAAAAGCCGCTTGAGGGTATAAAAATTCTTGCCTGCGCTCATATCACGACAGAGACCGCTAATTTAGCGCGAACGCTTCAAGCCGGCGGTGCGGATGCCGTTTTAATCGCCTCCAATCCGCTTTCAACGCAGGATGACGTTGCGGCTTCGCTGGTTGCCGATTGGGGAATCCCGGTAATGGCAATCAAAGGCGAATCAACCGAAACCTATATGCGCCATGTTCGTGCCGCGCTCGATACGAATCCGAACATAATCATTGATGACGGCTCGGATGTTGTAGCGACCATGCTCAAGGAAAGGAAAGAATTAGTCGAAGATATAATCGGCACGACGGAAGAAACGACAACGGGAATCGTGCGTCTGGAAGCGATGGATAAAGCTGGCGTTCTAAACTTCCCTGCTATGGCTGTCAATAATGCTCAGACCAAGCATTTCTTTGACAATCGATACGGAACTGGACAATCAACCCTAGACGGTATCATTCGCGCCACTAACATTTTGCTGGCTGGTAAAAATATGGTCGTCGTCGGTTACGGTTGGTGCGGCAAAGGTGTTGCGATGAGAGCGCGTGGATTAGGTTCGAACGTTATTGTTACCGAAATTGATCCGATTAAAGCAATCGAAGCCGTTATGGACGGTTTCCGCGTTATGCCAATGCAGGAAGCCGCTAAAATTGGCGACTTCTTTGTAACAGTTACCGGAAATCGCCACGTTATTGATAAGCAGCATTTTGAAGCGATGAAAGACGGCGCAATCGTCTGTAACAGCGGTCACTTCGATCTTGAGCTCAATTTGGACGCTCTGCGCGAAATGTCGGAACCGGTGCAAAAACGCCGCCCATTTGTTGAGGAATATCACATTAAAGACGGAAATAGAAGCGTTATTGTCCTCGGCGAAGGTCGCCTGATAAATTTGGCGGCGGCGGAAGGTCATCCGGCGAGCGTGATGGATATGAGCTTTGCAAACCAGGCGCTTTCGGCGGAATATCTGGTTAAAAATAAAGGAACGCTCGAAGCCGGCGTTCACGTTTTACCGGAAGAAGTTGATCAGGAAATCGCAAGTCTCAAGCTCCGTTCTCTAGGTGTCAGAATTGATACTTTGACCCCTGAACAAATCGAATATCTTTCGAGTTGGGAAACCGGAACCTAATGGACGGATTTAATGGAGAAAAATTTAAGGCGAGGCATTAATTGCTTCGCCTTTTTTACGTTTTAACTTTTGATAACAGCAGAACGCCGAGAATTGAAAATAAAAGAAGCGGACTCCAAACGGCTATTTTCGGCGAGATGCTTCCGTTTAATCCGAATTGCTCGAAAACATTGCTGATTCCCATAAAAATAAGCCATAAAGCCACGGCATAACCTACCGTAACAACCTTGCTTTTCCGGCTCAGAGACATTCCGAAAGGCGCTGTAAAAAGCGTTATGATAAAAGGAAGAAAAAGCGTCGTGTATTTCTTTTCCAGGGAGATTGCAAAACTTCTTTGCTCGGATTCGGATTCTGTGGTTTTGATTTTCTCTAAAGTTTCTTCAGTATTTAAATGGGTCGGTTTGTTATACAAGCCGGCGAACGGATTGCTTTTTCCTTCCAACTCAATTCCGTTAATTTGATGAATTTCCGCCACGCTGTTTGACCAAATTATTTGTTCCGCTCCTTCAGAAAGTTTTATTTTTTCGTTATTCCAGATCGCTTCGGGTGATTTATAAACCGTCTGAATTTTTGCTCCATCTTCCGAAAATTCATAAATTGATAAATTTGTAACTTTTCGCTTTGAAAAATTCTCTTGTGTTGTTTCAAATGAGTAAATACGATTATCATTCGACATCCATAACCTCCCTTCCTTACGCGCCAGATTTCCCCGACTGCGAATTTGTTCGCGCAAAACATCTTGAATCCGGTTAGCCTGAGGCAGAATTTTTTCTTGAAAAGCCCAATTAAATAATCCAAGCAAAATCATTACCAGAAAACAAGGCAAAAGAAGGCGATAAATGCTGCGACCGGCGGCTGTCCAGGTTACAATTTCATTTTGCCTGGATTTGATTATGTAAGTAGCAAGCACCGCAATCATCACTGCCGACGGAGCAAGCTGTATATATATAAACGGAAATAAAAACAGGAGATATTTGCTTAATAATAAAACTCCGTTTTCTATCATCCCGGCAAATTTCCATAACTCGAACGCGGTAAAAATTACGAAAATTGAAGATAAAAACGCAACCGTTAAAACGAAATACTTTATAACATTGGAAATAATATCAAAATCTAAAATCCCGGTGGTTAAATCAATATAAAAGTTTTTTCTGGATAATTTCTTTAAATTAATCGGGAGAGATTTCGGCAAATCAACCCTGCTTTTTCCGAAAGATTTTCTCAAATTGAATCTATTCGATAATAAAAGCGCGGTTATTGCAATTACGCTTGCTGAGATGGGCATTAAACCCGCTGTTTGAACTCTTATCGTTCCCGTCCGCGCTAATTGCTCGCCCAAAAGCGCGATCAGGTAATAAGCGACCAGACTGACCAAAGCCAGAAAAATTCCGAATCCCTTACCGCCGCGGTTAAACCGTAAAACAAGCGCTGTTCCAAGTAGAGCAAAAATTAAAGGCGTCGCGGAAAGAATGATTCTTCTCTGCCAAAGGATTTCGGCTTCGATCCTTTCCTTTCCCTCGTTATTATTTACAAATTCGGCTAGCTCGCGTAGTCCTAATTCTTCGGGTGTCCGCTCGGAATTGGTTATCCTTTCAATAACTTCCTCTCGTTTGGTTTTAATAGCGAAGCGAATTTCCCCAACAC
>DATHTS010000431.1:0-2984 GCA_035462935.1 Pyrinomonadaceae bacterium | reverse complement strand
GTAATGAATACAACACTTTTGTCGAGGAAAGATTTCGCCCGACGCCGCAAGCCGCAGGCAAAAGCGGCGGTTTCGTGTCATCACAATTTCGTGAAACAAAACCGATTTCCTATACCGACATCGAATCGCAGGACGATGCGCGAACTCCAAGCGGGATTGAAGAATTCGACCGTGTTGTGGGCGGCGGAATCGTCGCCGGCTCGTTGGTTTTAATCGGCGGCTCGCCGGGGATTGGAAAGAGCACGATTGTAATTCAAATGGCTGATCGGTTAAGCCAATCCGACGCAAAAGTTCTCTACGTTTCGGGCGAAGAAAGCGAGCGGCAAATCAAAATGCGCGGTGAGAGATTGGGCTTAGATGCCGAAAATCTTTTCCTTCTGCCGGAAACAAATCTCGAAGCGATTCTCACGGAAACCGAAAGATTAAAGCCGGATTTCGTGATTGTTGATTCAATCCAAACCGTCTTTAGTGAAAAAATCGAATCCGCGCCCGGCTCGGTTTCGCAAGTCCGCGAAGTCGCCGCGCAATTTATGATGTTCGCCAAGCAGACCGGCACGCCTGTTTTTCTCATCGGTCATGTGACGAAAGAAGGCTCGATTGCCGGACCGAAGGCTTTGGAACACATTGTTGACACGGTTTTGTATTTTGAAGGCGACCGCCATCACAATCACCGCATCATCCGCGCCACCAAAAACCGTTTCGGCGCGGCAAACGAAATCGGCATTTTCGAGATGACCAACGAAGGCTTAAAGCCGGTCGGAAACCCTTCGGAAGTTTTCCTCCAGGAGCGACCGGAAGGCGCGAGCGGCTCGGTCGTCACGGTTTGTATGGAAGGCACGCGCCCGATGCTCGTCGAAGTTCAGGCGCTCGTAACGGGAACAAAATTCGGCACGGGGCGCCGGATGGCGCAGGGCTTCGATTACAACCGCACCTCGCTTTTAATCGCCGTCCTCGAAAAACGCCTCGGCTTCCAACTCGCCGGCGACGACGTTTTCATCAATGTCGCGGGCGGCTTGGAGATTGACGAACCGGCGGCGGATTTGGGCGTGATTGCGGCGATTTCTTCGAGCTACCGAAACTTACAGATTCCGCCCGATACCGCTGTGTTCGGCGAAGTCGGCTTAACCGGCGAAGTGCGCGGCGTTTTGCAGGCGCAATCGAGAGCCAGAGAAGCGCAGACGCTTGGGTTTAAGAAATTAATTTTGCCAGCGTCGAATAAAAAAGGGTTGGAAAAACTGCTTGGAATCCGCGTGGTTGGCGTGAGAAATTTGGATGAGGCGCTGGATGAATTGTTTTGACTTAAAAATCTTCCCGGCGTTAAGCAAGCGGTCTTCGACCGCGTTTAGAATTTAACAATTAAAACATTTATTTAACGAACGACGGTCAGAGACCGTCTGCTTAACGGTAGCGGAACTTTAGTTTTGTTTTGTTAACGATGGTAAGTTTTCTATGACGACGTTTAATTCGAAAGAGGAAAATGTTTTTCATTATCTGACTTTTGTCGCGTTTCGTCGTGTTCCGATTTTCAAGAGCGAAAAGATTTGTGAAATTTTCGCAGATGCTTTGAAAATCGTTAAAGAAAAATATCCGTTCAAACTCATCGGTTATGTCATAATGCCCGATCACGTTCATTTGATTGTAAATCCCGTCGGCTGTGACATTGAAATTATCGGAAAAGAGCTAAAAGGAATTTCAGGAAATAAAACGATCAAATGGCTGAAAGAAAATCATTATTTTTCCTCGCTTGAAAAGCTCAAACTCAAAAGTGAAGGAAAGCGAAGTCATTCCTTTTGCGTCTGGCAGAAGAAGGTAAAATCGGTTGATCTTTGGAGTCATAAACTGATTTTACAAAAATTAAATTACGTTCATCTAAATCCCGTGCGCGCAGGTTTATGCGATCATCCGGCAAAATGGAAATGGTCGAGTTATAACGCCTATTTGCCGAAAACGAAAATGGAAATCCCGATAATGCCGGATAAGAAGGGCTATTGGACAGATGAAGAGTTTGAAATTAACAAAGGAACGTAAATAAAAAAATCCGTAATCGTTAAGCAAGCGGTCTTCGACCGGGTTTCGACGTGAGTTTAACGACCGAAATAAATCCAACGAACGACGGTCAAAGACCGTCTGCTTAACGATTACGAATTTTCTATTTTTTAAATTATGAAACGAAAAATGAAATTTGCCGGATTATCTCGGCGCGTTTAGCCGAACCGCCGGAAAAGGAAATTTATGAGCGAGAAAAATTCAGGATACCTCGGATAAACCGCGCGAGTATATTTTGGAAGTTACACAGGAAGACTACGACGCGATGAAAGCAAAAGGAATTGATGAAGAAGCGATTCCCTCAGTCGGCAAGCACGTCTTCCGCCGCCGCACCCGCAAAATAAATCCGCGTGACGCAAAGATAAAACTCACTTTTTACATCGAAGGCGATCTTTTACAGCATTTTCAAAAACGCGCCAATGAAAATAAAGAATACTTCGAGCGAATATTAAACGAAGAACTCCGCCGCGCGATGGAAAGGGATTTAATCGGGGAAAGAGCCAAACTTGATTTGGCAGCCGAAAGACTCGTCAATGATTCGGCGTTTATTGACGCCGTTTCCGAAAAACTGAAAGCCGCTTGATTTTTAATTTTTAGAAATTGATTTTCGCCCGCATTGAATAAAAAAGAATTGAAAGAACTTCTGCGAATTCGCGGCGGCTCGAAAAATCCGGTTAAAGCATTGGACGAATCACTTTAATCTTCTTCATCCGGCAATCTTTGAGCGATTAATTGCGATATATCTTCTTCACTCAATCCCCAATCTTGCAAATAAGCAAAGGCGGTTTGCAGATACTTTTGCGTATATGGAACATTTTCGACAATCCGCTTAAGAATAATGAATGCTTAAATAATCAATTGAAAATTATTTGTTTTCGAATGTTAATTTATAAAACATTTCAGATTTATTAAGGTAGTTGCGATATGTAAATTAAAGT
>DATHTS010000430.1:0-3143 GCA_035462935.1 Pyrinomonadaceae bacterium | reverse complement strand
CCCGCTTCAAACATCTTTTTCGCGTCTTCGATGCCTTTCACGCCGCCTGATGCTTTAACGCCGAGAGCGGAGCCGACAACGCGGCGCATTAGGGCTACGTCTTCGGCAGTCGCGCCGCCTTTGGCGAATCCGGTTGAGGTTTTGACGAAATCCGCGCCGGCGTTTTTTGAAGCCAGACAAGCGCGGACTTTTTCTTCATCGGTTAAAAGCGCGGTTTCGATGATTACTTTGCATAAAATATGATTTTCGTGCGCGGCTTCCGTAACGGCGCGAATGTCGTCTTCAACCGTGCAGTCGTCGCCGGATTTTAACGCGCCGATGTTAATGACCATATCTACTTCGCCCGCGCCGTTAAAAATTGCCCGCCGCGTTTCGTAAGCCTTTACGTCCGGCAAAGTCGCGCCCAAAGGAAAACCGATGACAGTGCAGACGGGAACGTTCGAGCCTTTGAGAAATTCAGCCGCTTTTTTTACCCACGTGGGATTGACGCAAACGGAAGCAAAGCCGAATTGAATCGCTTCGTTGCAAAGTTTTTTTATATCGCTTTCCGTCGCTTCCGGCTTTAAAAGCGTGTGGTCAATCAGACTCGCCCAATCGTGCGCGGTTGCCGTTTCGCCCAGAACGATTCCGATGCGCGACGCGCCCGCGTCAACGATTCGCTCGACATCGGCGCGGCAAAAAGAAGGGCAGTAATTATCGCCGTCCAAACGCGATAAAACCAAATCTGTAATTTGCTCGACAAGTTTTTCGTAATTTCCGTTGCTAATAGTTGCCATTTTTTATACGAGTTTCCACTCTTTCAAAACATCCATCAAATTCGGCAAAGGCTCTTGCCAAAGCCATTCGGTGTTTATCCAAAGTCCTTCGATTACACGGCTTTCAAAATTACCATTCGCCGCAATGGGTAAAAGTTTATATTTGCCGTTTTCGTCGAAGCCGTAAAAATTCGCCGTGCGGCGGTTCGGGTCAATAATCCAGTATTCCTCGATTCCGGCAGATTCATATTCCTGAAATTTATCCTGCGTATCACGCTCAATACTTTCGGGCGAAACGATTTCGACGATCAAATCCGCCTTTTCGTCAACGTATTGTTTTTTTAAGCGATGAAGATTTTCGTTTGAAACGAACATAATATCCGGCTGTCTGCCTGAAGGTCGAAAATCAAATTTGATTTGAAAGGGCGCGGAAATGATTCTGCCGTATCTTTTCGCTTCAACGAAAAATCTTAAAATTGCAGTCAAAAAATCGCACAAATCTTGATGTCTTAAACTTGGATTACTTATTCTAATCACCTCGCCGTCAACCCATTCAAACCAGCCTTCATCGCCGTTCCATTCGAGAAATTTTTGGTAGGAAATTTTATCATTGGGAACGCTCGGCGGCATTTGCGGCGCGGAGGTTCGAGTAATTTCAGCGGTTAGATTTTCCATTATTTTTCACCTCGCTCGTTTCGGGATTTTATCACTTTTTATATTGTTTTTCGATATTGTCAATTTTGCCGACCCGCTTTTTGTGCCTTTCTTCAGTCAAACTGCTGGAAAGAAAGGCTTCGACAATTTCTTTTATTTCGGCAAATGAATTCTGCCCGCTTCCCAAAGTTAAAACATTCGCGCCGTTGTGCTCGCGGGAATTTTTCGCCAGCGGGACGTTGTAGCAAGCAGCCGCCCGGACATCGGGCAGTTTATTCGCGGTCATCGCGCTGCCGATTCCCGCGCCGTCAATGATTATCCCGACATCAACCTGTTTTTCGGAAACCGCTTTTGCAACCGCGTGGGCAAAATCGGGATAATCAACCGCGTCGGTCGAGTTGGTGCCGAAATCGCGGACTTGCAAGCCCAGATTTGCAAGAAAATCTTTGAGCTGTTCTTTAAATTGAAAACCGCCGTGATCGCAGCCGACGGCAACCGATTTAACTTTGAGCGAAGCCCGGCGCGAGGATTTTTTTATAAGTTTAATGTCTTTTTCCTGAATTATATCCTGAGCGAGCGGAGTGAATTTCGCGTTTTCGGCAACTCTTAATTTAGCTCCGGTTTCCAGCCCGCGCAAATCGTCTTCGGTAATTAAAGACTTTGCCGATTCGTCGCGGTCGAATTCCTTGTCTATTTTGTCCTGAAGCGAATTTACAACAACTCGCTTGGGAAAACTTTCCCAGGTTTCTTCCTCGACCGGCACATTCGCCAGAACTTCTTTTACCAATGCCCGCACGCGCTCGCGGGCTTCTTTATCTTCCGCCATATTTTTTCAGTGGAAAATGGAAAATGGAAAATGGATAATGAATCTGTTTAAATTTTTATTATCCATTATCCGTTATCCATTTTTCATTATTCAAGGTTTGACCTTTGCATTCTGCTCAAATAGTATTTCCAAAAGTCGTTTCAATCAAATCTTGGAGGAAAAAATGTCAACCCAAACTGCACAAACATCAACCGAATTTACTAATCCGAACTTGGAAACCTTGCTTTCCGTCGAGGAAATACAAGCCAGAGTCAAAGAGCTTGGCGCTGAAATTACCGCCGATTATGCCGGAAAAAAGCCGATTCTGATTGGTATTTTAAAAGGCGCGTTTATATTCTTGTCGGATTTAATGCGCGAAATTGATCTGAAGGTTTCGGTGGAATTTATGGCAGTTTCCAGTTATGGCAAGGCGCAAAAATCTTCGGGCGAGGTGCGGATCGTGATGGATTTGGATGTGCCGGTCGAAGGAAAAGATTTAATCGTCGTCGAGGACATTGTTGATACGGGTTTGACGCTTTCCTATTTGCTGGAAAATCTTCGGACAAGAGGCGCCAATTCGATTAAACTCGCAACTCTTTTGGACAAGCCCGAACCGCGAATCGCCAAAGAATTAAAAATTGATTACTGCGGTTTTCAAGTCCCGAACAAATTTGTCGTCGGTTACGGCTTGGACGCGGCTGAACGTTATCGCAATCTGCCGTTTATAGCCGTGGTGAAAAATCCTGATGAAGCGTAAATTTTAAGCAAAATTCCCCTACCAAAAATTCTTTTTGTTAAATTTTTGCCAACAATTAAAAAAAGTTGCTTGACGCCCGTAATCCAAAGGGTGTATCTTTTTTCTCAGTCCTGAATTTTTAGTCGGTATTTTCGATAATAATTCGCTTTCCTAAATAAAATTAAAATAAGGA
>DATHTS010000429.1:0-3281 GCA_035462935.1 Pyrinomonadaceae bacterium | reverse complement strand
AACAAATAAAAGGAAAAACGGGACTTGTAAAAATATGTATGCGTAATACCACGAACCTTGAAAAACGCCCCTAACTTCAAGAAAAGTCGCCAGCAAATTCCAGACAAAATGCAGAAAAATAGCGCATCCCAAACCCATTAAAGGAAGAAGGATTCTTACAAAAATATTGTGCGATTCGCGGGCGATTCCGCAGCCGATGCCGGTCATCGCCGTAAAAGTAACGTGCGCGAACGGCGATAGAATGCCGCGCAAAATGAAAAGGAACATCAGACCGCCCGCGCCGCCCTTATTTATTGCCTCGCCGTAATAAAGAATATTTTCCACCGTCGCAAAACCAAGCGCGATTACGCCCGCATAAACGATTCCGTCGAGAATATCGTCAAAATACTTTCGGAAAAACACCAGAAGCAAAAGCAGCCCCAAACCTTTTGAGCATTCCTCGAAAATCGGCGCGGAAAATACCGCCGTAATCGCTTCGGCGGCAATCGGGTCTCTTGTGCTTTGCAGGGCAACGGCGCCGATGAGTGAATTTATAATTATCGAAACAAAAACCGACACCAGCGCGCCCCACGAAAAAGCGAGAGCAAGCAGCCAGAAAGGTTCAGGATCGTAACGGTCAATCCAGATAAGCGGCAGAAAATAAAATAAAGCCGGAGTAAAAGCTACAAAAGTTGCGAAAATTGCAGTTGTAAAACCGATGCTTCCGAACATTATCAGCATTACCAATGGCGCGAGAATTAGAAAGGAAAGAATTGTTACGCCAATCCCGATATATTTTTCGATGGGTCTCGGCGGCGGTTTCATTTCCTGTTGAACCAAGCCGAGATTTGAAAATGAATTGCGCCATTGAACCGGCTGCTCAGGTTGGATTTGATTAAGCGGCGGCTGAAACTGCTGATAATCCATTTGAGGCTTAAAAACAGTGGGTTCGGAGGCAAGCTCATTTGATGATTCCTCTTCGATGGAAACTCTTCCCGTCACGCCGCCTTTTCCAAAGCGAATAATATCGCCCGAACTCAGTTTTTCGGTTTGTATCTGCCGTTCGTTCAGAAATGTTCCGTTCGTGCTTTGATTGTCAATCAAATAATACCCGTCGGGGCGAGACTCGATAAAAGCGTGCTGTTTTGAGGCGATTTTCTCCGTGTAAGGATCAAAACGAACGCTGCAATTCTCGCTTCGCCCGACGGTCAGAAATCCTTCCGTCAATTCAAAAGTTTTCCCTTCCAGCGTGCCGCTTTCAAGTCTCAGTAAAAGTTTCATACTGCCATAATAAAAATAAAAAAACCAAAGTCAAGTTTTATAAACTAAACTTTGGTTTTTCAGTTTTATTTTAGACTAAAAATTTAAGGTTGAACCGCAGTCGGCGAAGGAACATCGCCGTTTTGACCGAAGATTCTTGCCTCAAAACCGTTATTCGAACTGTTCAAGCGATACCAGGCATTCGAACTCGGACGAAAAACCGCAATATCCGCTTTACCGTCGCCGTCGTAATCGCCGGGAACAGGTCGGTCTTCCGCCAGACCGAACGGCAAAATCGTGAGCGAATTGTTTTTGCTGTTCAAGATATACCAATAGCCGCTTTCCGGGCGATAAACTGCCAAATCGTGTTTTCCGTCGCCGTCAAAATCGCCCGAAAGCGGTTTGTCGGTGCTTACACCGAAAGGCGCGATAAGCGGCAGGCTTGAAGAGCTTTGCAGAATATACCAGGTTCCGTCCGAAGGTCGCCAAATTGCCAAATCAGCTTTTCCGTCGCCTTCAAAATCGCCGGAAAACGCTCTATCGCCGGATTTTCCCCATTGCAGAATTTTTGTTCCGAGTGTGCTTTGCAGAATATACCAAACGCCGTCTGACGGGCGGAAAACCGCAAAATCCGTTTTACCGTCGGCATCGTAATCAGCCGGAACGGGAATGTCGGTGGAAATTCCCCATTGCGTGGCAATCTGATTTCCGTTAATGCTGCTCAAATACCACCAGACTCCGGTTGAAGGTCGGAAAATCGCCGGGTCGTTTTTCCCGTCGCCGTCGTAATCGCCCGTAACGACTTTGTCACCTTCCAAACCAAATTTTACCGTCGCGCTCGAACTGTTTGAGCTGTTTTCAATAAGCCATTGACCGGTCGCCGGAGAATAAACGGAAAAATCGGTTTTTCCGTCGCCGTCAAAATCGGAAACTTTGTTTTTCTGCGGCGCGTTAAGACCGCGAATATCCAAAATCAGCAAACCGTTTGCCATATCTCCCGCCAGAATTTTGTCTGGTCCGAGAAACGGGTAAACCGCCCAGTTTCCGTCATAAGTCGTCGGCAAAGCGTTTTGTTTACTTTCGCTGCCACACATTATATCCCAGGGTTCGTCGGCTAAACCTTTGGCTTCATCTTCGGGCGGCGCGAAAGCGGGATAATAAGTGTCGTATTGCCCGACTCGTTTCGGGTCGGCTTTATCGTTAATATCGAAAATCTGCAAACCCGCTTGATACCAGGCGACAAAAAGCTGATTTCCCATCACAACCGGATTATGCGGCGTAACGGCATTTAATCCCAGATCGCTCATCGTAATTTTCTTCACCAGCAAAGGCTGCGCCGGATTGCGGACATCATAAACGCGCACGTCGCCCGGAGTCGGACCGTTGCTGTTGGTTACTTCGCGGCAGCTATAAAGATAACTACCGTCCTCGCTCGTCCAACTGCTGTGCATATTATTGCCGCCGGTCACGCTCGTCGGGTCTTCGATAAATCCCAGAAGCGACGGAGCCTGCGTTCCGATATTTGTAATGTCGTAAATTTCGGTGCGGGCGCGGTTTGAATTTGTTCCCCAGCCGGACGTATACATTCGATTTCCCCGGATATGCATCGCGTGCACCCAATTTACTTCGGTCGGATTAATATCGCGGACAAAAACCGGGTTTGCGGGATTAGAAATGTTGATGACCTTTAATAATTTGTTGGCGGTAAAATTGGAGTTTGCAATCAGGTAGTTATCCCAAACGACCATTTCGTGAATCGAATCGAAACCGTTTCCGATTGACGAAGTAACCCTGCCTAAAAGCTTCGGGTCACGCGGATCGGAAAGGTCAACGATATGAACGCCGCCGCCGTTGCCGCTGCCGAAATAGCCGCGATTTCCGATGACGATGGCTTCTAAAAATTGATCACCGCCGTTCGCGCCGTAATGCGAAGCAAGAGTTGGCGCATCCGGGTTTGAAATATCATAAATAAATGCGCCTCGGCAACTATAACTTCCCTGCACGGCAATATTCCCGTCAGCGTAAATATCCGCAAATTTCGA
>DATHTS010000428.1:0-4336 GCA_035462935.1 Pyrinomonadaceae bacterium | reverse complement strand
TGTTTGAAAAAAAACCAACTCAGGACGGGATTGTTCCGCTTCCGAACTTAAAGGAAGGTGTGAAAGGTATTTTAGTTAAATTCCGAATAGAGGAAGTTATTTCCACAGATAAGCAACGCAGAATCAATGAACCAGTTAATATCTACATCCATGATGGATATTCTGTGAGCTCTGATTCAAAAATACCTCGATTTATAAAAGATAGAAGATACCTGGTATTTTTATCTCCCCTAGAGAAAGCAGATGATGTTAAAAATGCAACTGTGATTCAGCCGTTAGATCTTTCAAAAGGTAGTTTTAATTTTGATTATAAATCTGCTTTTAAAGTTACAGGAGAATCTTCCGGTAAGTTTCAACTAGATGAATCAAATAAAAATATTGTTGATAAGGTTCGTCAAAGAATAACAACCGGGAAATAAACCATTTAACAAAGCAAGAAGCAAGTAGATGGGGGGTTGCCGACAATATAAAATTTTTACTTTATGAGGCAGGGAAGCCAGTCCTCGGTGCCATTGCGCCGGTTGAGCAGAATCCCGGTCGAATCCTTGATAAGGTTTTTGAGCGAAAGAGATGCAGCGCCTTTTGTGGTGCGCCCGCCCGATATGTTTTTCTGCCAGATCAAATACTTATCGTCGAGAAATTCTTAGCGAGCGAAAAACACGCGCCGAAGATCTTCAAAGCGGAGCATAATGCCGGCGATCATCCGGCATCGCATACCCTCGTAAACTTTCATTCTTAAATTACCGCAAGACGCGATATTGTTTTCAAGAAAAATAAGTTGATTTTTACACGATTTCGTGCTTAAAGTTTTTGGCTTTGCACGTTTTGGTTTGCCGCAGATTTTCAAAAATAATTTTTCTTTAATAAATTCAAGTCTTTCCTAAAATCTCTTCCGCTCGGAATGATTTTTGCTGTAAGTCGTTGTAAAAGTTGGAGCAATTCAACCGATCTCTTCCCGCAGAGGAAAAATAAAAATTTAGAGGAGAAAACGGCTTATGCTGAAATCAAAGTTTTTTTTATGGGCGTTATTTATGACAATGCCCTTTTTGTGTTTTGAAGCGAGCGCGAATGTAACGGCTGACGATTACACGCCGGAAGTTACGGCGCGGGTCGCGCGCATCAGTTTTCTGCGGGGCGATGTGCAGATTCGCCGCCCGGACAATCAGGATTGGGAACGCGCGACGCAGAATTTGCCGCTTGTCGAGGGCGACGAGATTGCCACCAGCAAAAACGGACGCATCGAGATTCAATTCGACCGCGATACGTATCTTCGTTTGGCGGAAAATTCTTATTTAAAAATCTTGAATTTGAAAGACGAAGGCATCGCTCTCAGCCTGCCGCAAGGAACTTTGAGCGTGCGACTTCTGAATTTTGACAAAGACCGCGGTTATTTCGAGATTGACGCGCCGCAAACGACGATTGCCGTTCAGAAAGAAGGAATGTATCGCGTGGATGCGGGCGATGATTTCAGCCACGAAGTGCGCGTCAGCGCGATGGAAAAAGGCGAGGCGCGCGTTTATTCGCAAAACTCCGCCGTTACATTGCGCGACGGGCGCACGGCGCGGGTTTTCATCCGGGGCAATTATGCGGGCGAATCGGATATGGTTGACGCTTCGCTTTATGCCGATGAATTTGAAACCTGGTCTTTAGACCGCGATGCGATTATCGCCAAGCGCCTGCGCGATTCTCATTACGATAAATATTACGACCGCGACATCTACGGCGCGGAAGATTTGAGCGAACACGGCGAATGGATTTACACGCGAAAATACGGCTATGTCTGGCGTCCGTTTAGCAATACGGTCAGCCGTTACGCCGATTGGTCGCCGTATCGCTACGGGCATTGGCGCTGGATTCCTCCTTACGGCTGGACTTGGGTTAACGACGAGCCATGGGGCTGGGCGACGTATCATCACGGACGTTGGGTTTATGACGACGGCTATTGGCTTTGGACGCCTTACGGCTATCATCGCCCGCGCCGCAGTTGGTGGCGACCGGCTTTGGTCGTGATAATTCCCTGGGGCAGAAATATCTGCTGGTATCCGCTGCCTTACGATTACCGTTATTACAATTACAACAGTTATCACTCGACGAGAATCGTCAGAAACAACACGACAATCATCAATAACAACACAACCGTTGTAGTTAATCCGACTCCTGCGCCGACACCATCTGCTGTTCAAAATCCAACTAGAGATGAAAGATTAGCCAATGTATTAACGCCGCCGCTGCAAAGAGTCCCGTTAAAAGGCGTAGTCGCAGTTGAGGCGAGCGAGTTCGGCAGAAATAGAGGAGGTTTTAGGACGCCTCAGGCTGAAACCGCAAGAGAAATCTTAACGAAAACGCCTGACGATATTAAAACTCCGAAAATTTTGCCGACCCTTAGAGATTTGAACGGTAATGTCAGCGAGGAAATTGTGGTCAGAACGCCGAAAGCTGTCCGTATTGATGCGAAGGTTAAAACGGGCGCGACCGAGCGCGTAGGCGATATTTCAACCGACCGCGAAATTCGTCAGAGACAGGTTTTCGGAAATCGCTCGCCGATCCAACCGACGGAAAACACCGAAGTTAGAACCAATCCCGAGGGAAGAACGGAGCCACGAAAAACCGGAGCAGTTACTCGTTCTGTTATTCAACCCGAAGAACAAAATGTCGAAACCAGACAACCGACGCGCCGAACTTTTCCCGAAAACAATTTCCCGAATCGTTCAACCGGCAAAGAACCGGAAAATCGGAGTAATGACGGTGGTGAAGTAACTCCGCCCGCTCGCCCGCAACGCGAAAAACAGCGAGAAGAAGCGCCGCCGGTTTATTCTCCGCCCCCTGCAAGAAGCAGAGAACGCCGTGAAGATTCGCCGCCATCACGACCGCCGACAAAACGCGAGGAGCCGCGCAACGATCCGCCCCCAAAACGAGAAGAGCCGCGTCAGCAGCCGGTGCCTAAACGAGAAACACCGCCGCAAAAAAGCGAGCCGAAGGAAGAGCCAAAATCGCCGCCCGCTACGATTGTGGAGAGGAAAACTAAAGGAAGGGATAATTAAAAAATACGAGTCAGAACCGCCTGCGTAAGCGGGCGGTTAAACTTTGTAAACTTGAACGATTAAATTAAAAATTCAGGTTTGCAAAATAAAACCATTCGCTAACGCAAATGGTTCTGACTTCTTGCACAAATTTTAAGTAGATTTCAGAAGGGCTAAAAAGGAAGAAAGAATTTGTATAAACATTTTCTGCTTCCTTTTCTTTTTGAATTTACCCAAAAATATTTCGCACTTTATCTATAAACGATTGGTCTTGAAAATCAATGTCCTCAATTTCAGCGAGTTGCTCAAGCAATTTGCGCTGCTCTTTCGTGAGATTTTTCGGCGTTACGAGCGTTGTTGCGACAAATAAATCACCTTTTCCGCGACCGCCTAAGATTGGCATTCCCTTTTCTTTTATACGAAAAACCGTTCCGGTCTGAGTTCCGGCGGGGATTTTCAAATCTTCCTCGCCGTCCAGGGTTTTAACTTTGATTTCCGCGCCAAGTGCCGCTTGCGCGAAGGAAATCGGAACTGAGGCGTAAAGGTTTGCGCCTTGGCGTTCAAACAATTCGTGTTCGGCGACGTGAATGACGACGAACAAATCGCCGCTCGGTCCGCCGTTCGGTCCGGCTTCGCCTTCGCCGTTGACGCGCAGGCGCGAGCCGGTTTCGACGCCCGCGGGAATTTTAATCTCCAGAGTTTTTTCCTTTTCGATGCGTCCCGCGCCGCGACATTTTTTGCACGGATTTTTGATGATTTGCCCTTTTCCGCCGCAGTTCGGGCAGGTGCGCATCACGCTGAAAAAGCCTTGCTGATAGCGCGTCTGACCGCTGCCGCTGCAAGTTATGCAGGTTTCCGGCTGCGTTCCTTTTTCAGTGCCTTTGCCCGTGCATTCCTCGCAAGTTTCCAGACGCGGAATTTGTAATTTTTCTTCCTTTCCGGCAGCGGCTTCTTCGAGCGTAATTTCCAGATCGTAGCGCAAATCCGAACCGCGCTGAACGGTCGCGCGCCGACCGCCGCGCTGCCCGAACATATCGCCAAAACCGAAAAGGTCGAAAATATCCTCGATATTGGAAAATCCGGCGTTAAAGCCGCCCGCTCCCGCGCCGACTCCCTGATGCCCGAAGCGGTCGTAAGCCGCGCGTTTCTGCGCGTCGGACAAAACCGAATAGGCTTCCGCCGCTTCTTTAAATTTTTCCTCAGCCTGCGGATCGTCCGGGTTTTTGTCCGGGTGATGTTTCACCGCCAATGTGCGGTAGGCGCGTTTGATCTCCGTTTCGGTGGCGGTTTTGCTGACGCCTAAAATTTCATAATAA
>DATHTS010000427.1:0-8662 GCA_035462935.1 Pyrinomonadaceae bacterium | reverse complement strand
CGGCTACTCAATTTTTGCAAATTTGGGCGATAAAGTCGCGCCCCTGGCGATAAATCGCGTCACGACGGGCGACGGGCGCATCGTTGTCGAACCTAAAGGCGAAAAGAAAAACGTCCTGCGTTCCGATGTCGCATACATCGTAACCGACATGATGAAGGACGTCATCAATCGCGGCACGGCTTACGAAGCGCAGGCTTGGGGCTTTAAAAACCAACCCGGAAAACGCGGTTTTGCCGGAAAAACGGGAACTTCCCGCGACGGCTGGTTTGCCGGTTTCACGCCGGAAATCGTGACGGTCGTTTACGTCGGCTTTGACGACGGCTCGGATTTGGGAATGAAAGGCTCGGATTCGGCGATGCCGATCTGGGCTGAATTTATGCGCGAAGCCTTAAACCGCCACCCGGAGTGGAACGGCGATTGGCAAATGCCGGCAAGCGTGCGCCAAGCCGAGATTGATATGCGCAACGGCAAGTTGATTCGAGAACTAGACAGCGAAGAAGCGGATTCGGTCAAAACCCAGCAAACCGTCTTGAAAAACGCGAACGCGAATACCAATTCAGACACAAACATCGAAACCGTCGCGGAAGTCAAAGACATTTATGTAACAAACGTCCCGCCGGAATTCCGCCGCGTCGAGTTTTTCGTCAGCGGAACCGTGCCGAACAAGGTTTTGCTGCCGAGCGAAGAGGCGGATTTCGATGAAAATTCCGAAGCAAATCCGAAAACAACGCCGACGCCTTTCACCACCTGGCAGGAAGCGCAGCAGGATTCTGGCAAAAGTTTGCCCAATCCGTCGGGCAAAAGCGATTCGGAAAGCGAAAATCCCGAAAGAAACGTAACCGTGATGATTTGCCGTCTGACCGGATTGCGCGCGACGAGAAACTGCCCCGAAATGCAGCCGCTGACTTTTACCGGCGGGAAAGAGCCGAAAGAATTTTGCCGCTTTCATGTTAATCCGCCGAAATAAAAGCTGATTCTCGACAAATTAGGCGAGCTTTGCCGTGTTTTCAGTTTGGCAGTTTTTTACATTTGAAATTTTATGGCAAAATCTCAGTCAATATGATTCCCGATAATTTTGAAAATGCCTTCTCCCTGTTAAAAAATCTCGTTCACAATTTCCAATCCGCACAATAGATTTCAACAATCCAACCGAAAAAGCGGCGCACGATAAATGGCTGCATTGGTGGAAAAGATGCTTGACGCGAAAAAGAAGCTGAATGAAGCGCGCACCGACAGCGACCGGCGTTTTTATGAACGCCTGTGCGCTTCGCTCGACGCGCAGATTGATGAATTGGTTTATGAGCTTTATGAAATCACGCCGGAGGAAAGAGCGATTATTGAAAATAAATAAATATTTGCAAATTTTAATAGTGATAGCGGCAGGCGAGTATCCTGATTTTGTCTTTGGTAACTTGATAAATGACGCGGTGTTCTTTATCAATGCGGCGCGACCAGCAGCCGGCGAGTTTGTGTTTGAGAGGTTCGGGTTTGCCGACGCCTCTAAAGGGTTCGCGTCCGATTTCTTTAATCAAATTGACGATGCGTAAGGCTTTTGCGCGGTCTTTTTCAATCCACCACGCCAAATCTTCAAATGCGGAAATGTCAAATTCCAAGTTTCTCACAGGCTTCCTCAAAACCGATTCCCTTTTTGCGTTTTTTGGCTTTTAAAAGACGCTCTTTCATCGTTTCGCTTTTCAGAAGATAAGCCGTTTCCTTTTCCGATTCGATTTCCTGCCAGAGTTTTATCGGAATAATAACGCCAACCGGATTGCCGTCCGCGTCTGAAATGTATTGAATATCCGTCATAATCGTTTTTGTATTATATGTGATTTACCGCGTTTTTGCTCATTTTTATCAAAAATTCCATAAAAATAAAAAGCCTTGCCGCGTATGACCGGCAAGGCTTTTTTAAATTTAACCGAATTTCAGACTAAGCCGAAACCGTTTTTTCTTTTTTCTCGCGTTTGATTCCGCCGATTTGGACGAGATTTTCGCCTTTGATCTGGTTTTTCTCCAAGACCATTTGCTGATAGAGTTTCTTCATCATCTGCATTTCTTCGGCGGCGGTTTTCGGTCCTTCCATTTCAGGTTTGTTCGGACGCGATAAATCAACTTCGTTCAAAATGAGATTATGCGAAGCGTCGCTTAAAGCAACTTCCTTGCCTTTAGCAAAAACCTCGTGGCGACCGTGTTCTTTATACCACTGCGCGACCGTCGCATTCTGGTGCATATGCTCGATGATGTTTCTCCAGCCGACTCCCGTGTTGTAAGCGCAAAATGAAATTTCACCTTCCTGCGTTCCGTAAGGGATGATGCACATTTCCGTGCGGCGGAAATCGTAGTTGAACAAATCCTGGAACCACATTCCCGCGATAAACAGGAAGTTCCAGGGGTCTTGTCGGCGTTTTTCGATGTCTTCAAACGTGCGGTCGGGACCGACTTTGCCGTAATCCTTTCCGCTTAAGCCGAATGATTTATCGAATTTCTTCAGGATTCCGCCGAGCGTTAAACTTTGCGGCGCGCCGTAAGGATTGTAATTTTTCAATAATGCCAATCCCATCATAAAGTTCGAGAACCATTTGCCGCGAGCCGTGTCGGTAATGTGCTGCATATCCGTAACCAATCCCTGAATGTTCAGGAATTGCGGCACGGGAGCCATTTCCTTTGTTTCCTTGTTGACCATCACGGCAGTTCCGACGCCGCAGTTCGGGTGGCAGCCGCAGGAAACTTGTCCCCAGTTGGCATCTTCACCGTGAACCACGTCGGCGAAATCGGCGAACGCGCCCATCAACGAAAGCGGAAACCAATCGCGCGTCGGTTCGGTAATCCCGACTTGTTTCTGCACGTCCTGCGCCAGATGCGAAAGCGTATAGCGCTGCTGCAATCGGCGCTGTTCGGTGATGTGTTCATCGCGTCCGGTAAACGAAACGGGTTGGAAAGCGATAAACGAAATTTTCTTAGGATTTTCCAGAGCGAAACGGATAATTGAGCCAACTTGATCGTTATTAATTCCATTAACCAACGTAGTAACAAGAATGATGTCAACGCCGGCTTCGTGCAGATTGTTGATTGCTCTTAATTTAACGTCGAATAAGTTGCCGATTTGACGATGCGAGTTAGCATCGTTGCCGATCCCGTCGAATTGCAGATAAACGAAACGAAGTCCGGCTTCGGCGGCTTCGCGGCAGAATTCTTTCGATTTGGCGAATTCGATACCGTTGGTCGCAGCTTGCACCGAGTTATAACCAACTTTGCGGGCATAACGAATCGCTTCCAAAAAGTGCGGCGAAAGCGTCGGCTCACCGCCTGAATATTGAACCGACATCTGACGACGCGGTTTGATTTGAATTGCGTTGTCGAGAATTTCTTTCACGTCTTCCATTGAAAGCTCATGAACGAAACCGACTTGATTCGCGTCCATAAAACACGGGTCGCACATCATATTACAGCGGTTCGTCAAATCAACGGTCAAAACCGCGCCGCGTCCGTATTTAATGGTCGAAGAACCGTGATTATGCAGCTTTTCGTCGTTGTGCGCCTGGATGTCGCGTCCCGGAAACAGCGATTCGATATGTGTCAAAAACTTGGAATCAATCGCCATCAAATCCTCAAAATGCCCGTGTTCGGGGCAGTCTTTGATCATCCAGATTTGACCGTCGCGCTCAATGATTTGCGCCTTGATCTCGCCGATTTTGTCATTGATAAGCGTTGAAACATCGCGTTTGCCGCTTAAAATTTCTTCGCGCGCCTCGATGACACAGTTCGGGCAAAGCGAATCGGTTGTGCGAGGAAAGCCGAGCGTCGGTTTCGATTTCTGCCAGGACTTAAGCAATGGCTTATCCGACCATTTCGGCGTAAAAGATGGGTTTGGTTTGTACTGATTTACTGATTTTATAGCGTTAAAAAGACCGCTTGCCACATAAGTCAAGCTCTTTTCAAAATGTTTAATCGGTCTCATATTCTCATTCTCCAATATATTGTTTTGCTCTTTCCATACGGATATTCCGTTAATTTATAAAAACTTTTTTTGCGATTTGTAAAAACACTGCGCGGAAAGAGATTTTTACATTCTTCTAATGAGCAAAAATCGTGCCCTTTAGATATAAAAGGTAAACCCTTATCTGTCTTAATTTACCCTGAGGAAGCCCGGTTTTATAATTGACAGCACTTGTGCCGTATTGACACAAACACAAGCTTCATAGATGAATTTTGCCAAAATGACACGATTCTGTCGTCAGGATTTTTTCGTTGAATTAATTTCGCCAGCAAGTTGAATTTAAACTACTGCTTAACACTTTTTCACAGCTGTGGAAAACGCAATTTCGTATTTGCTCGTGTTTATAAGGGAATTAATAGAAAAATATTTTTCTAGGATTTGTGTTCACCAAAAGTTCACTTTTAAGCACTTAGCTTATCATTTACTTGAAGGTATTCCTATAAATTGCTGCGAACAAACGACTTGGTTTACGAAAAAAATATCTTTACTTTGAAATTTTTGTATGCTAAATTTTCAATCACTTTAGAGAAAATTTCTTTAACTCCCGTTTCGGAAGATTTACACCAGAAAAAGCAGTAAACAAAAAGTCGGTCCAAGTTTTTAGGATTTACCTTTAAAAAGTATTTATATGTCCATTCGCTTCGGAACATCCGGCTGGAGAGCAATTATCGCAGATGAGTTTACTTTTGACAACGTTAGAAAGGTTACCGAAGCGATTTGCAGTTATTTGAAAGAAAGTTTTAGCGAAGGGCAAAAGACTTTGATTGTCGGACACGATTCGCGGTTTATGGGCGAGCAGTTTGCGCAGGTCGCCGCCGAAATTGCCAAGCGAAAAGGATTTCGAGTTTTGCTTTGCGAAGGTCCGACACCGACGCCGACAATCTCTTATGCAATTCGGAGCGAGAAAGCCGTAGGCGGTATAAATTTTACGGCTTCGCACAATCCGCCGCAGTATCAAGGGATAAAGTTTTCCACTTCGGACGGCGCGCCGGCTATGCCGGAAATTACAAAGCAGATTGAAGAAATTATCCGAAACGCGCCGCAGATTGAAGATGCCGAAGGCGGAGAGATTATAATTTATGACGCCCGTCCTGCTTATCTGGACGATTTGAAAACTAAAATTCGGTTCGATGTCATAGCCAAGGCTCAAGGCAGATACGCTTATGACGCCCTCTGGGGAACTGGTCGCGGTTATTTGGATAAAATCCTGCGCGACAACGGCTTAGAGGTTGAAACGCTTCATGATTGGCGCGATGTAACCTTCGGCGGACAATCGCCCGAACCCGGTGAAGAGCATTTGGACGAACTAAGGGAAACGGTCAAATCAAAGAATTTGACATTAGGAGTTTCGACTGACGGAGACGGAGACCGGTTCGGAATTATTGACAGCAACGGCAAATTTATTACGCCGAACCAATTAGTCGCTCTTTTGACAGATTATCTGGCTGAATCTCGCGGTTGGACGCAAGGCGTCGCCAGAAGCGTGGCAACGACACATCTGGTTGACCGGGTTGCCGCAAATCGCGGAATAAGGCTTTACGAAACGCCGGTCGGATTTAAGTTTATCGGCGAGTTGATAAATAAAGACGAGATTATCCTGGGCGGAGAAGAATCCGCCGGGCTTTCGATTCGAGGACATTACCCTGAAAAAGACGGAATCTTAGCATGTCTGCTTGCGGCGGAAGCCGTCGCGGCGAGAGGAAAAAGCCTGACCGAGCAATTGGAAGAATTGACAAACCGGGTCGGAAAGCTGGAATCGGCGCGCATCGGCGTCAAATTAACTCCCGAAGTCGCCCAAATTTTGAAAGAAAAGCTCGCGCAGGAGCCGACGGAAATCGGCGGGCGCAAAATTGAAAATATAAACCGTATGGACGGCGTGAAATTCATTTTCGGGGACGGCAGTTGGATGCTGATGCGACCGTCGGGCACCGAGCCGCTCGTTAGAATTTACGCCGAAAGTGAGAACAAGGAAGATTTGGAGGTGCTGCTTGAGCAAGGTCGTCGCTACTTACTGGACTAACACGCAAGTTATTGAAATGCCTATAACCGCTCGCGCCCGAAGCGCGAAACGCAAGGCGAATGCAGCCCCTCAATGGTATGGATTCGCAATTATCACGGCAATAAGTTTTATGCTGTGCCTGGCAATAAATCTCCGAGCCTATTCGGACTTGAGCCGGGAAATAAATCAACACGAGCAATTAAATTTGCAAGTCGAAACTTTGACAACTGAAAATTTAGCAATTCAGCAAGAGATTCAAGATCTGAAGAACGACAAGCGCGCCATCGAGCGCGAAGCCCGAAAAATCGGGATGAGTCGTCCGAATGAAAAAGTTCTCGTGCCGGCGAATTAAACCATTCGCGGAGAGTTTATTCGCCAGCATTAGATGTTGTTCCTGCCCGTCAAACATCCGCCTTTTGCCTATCCGCTCCGCTTTGCCTACAGTTGAGCCTTCCGCCAAATTCGCGGCTTGTGTTTCCCGAACGCAAGCCGCACCACCTTCCTTTAAGAATTTCAGATTCCAAATTCCAGATTCCAGATTTTAGATTTCAAATTCGTTCATTTACTATTTTCTGTGAATGAATGATTTTCGCATTTTCTATTCGCCGTATTATTACGCCGACATCGGGGAAGGTCACGTTTTTCCGATAAAAAAATTTGAGCTGGTAAGAGATAGGCTGCTTGCGGAAAGAACTTTGCAAAAAGATGAAATTATTGAACCGCAACCTGCCGAAATCGAAGACGTTTTGCTTGTTCACACTGAAGATTACACAAAACGCTTAATTGATGGAACCTTAACCGCAAAGGAAATCCGCAAGCTTGGATTACCTTGGTCGAAATCTTTGGTGCGGCGTTCATTTCTGGCAACTTCCGGCACGATCAATGCGGCGAAACACGCGCTTGAAACGGGCGTTTCATCAAATCTCGCGGGCGGAACGCATCACGCTTTTCCCGACAGGGGCGAAGGTTTCTGCGTTTTGAACGATGTCGCTGTCGCCGTCCGCGTTTTGCAGAGAGAAAATTTAGCGCGGAGATTTCTGATTGTTGACTGCGACGTTCATCAAGGCAACGGCACGGCTTTTATTTTTCGAAATGATGAAAGCGTTTTCACCTTTTCGATGCACGGCGCGAAAAATTATCCGCTGCACAAGGAAAAATCGAATCTCGACATCGAACTCGCCGACAAAACCTCCGACGCGGAATTTCTCGAAATCCTCGGCGAAGCCCTGCCGCGCATTTTCCTGCACAATCCCGACATAGTTTTTTATCTCGGCGGCGCCGACCCGTTTGAAAAAGATAAACTCGGACGGCTAAATTTGACGATGGAAGGATTGCGTTTGAGGGATGAAATGGTTTTGCGCTTTGCCAGAGAACATCGCGCGCCGATTGTAACGGTAATGTCGGGCGGTTACGCTCTGGATATAAATGACACGGTTGAAATTCACTGCAACACGATTCGTGCGGTGAAAAGTGTATTTTTTAAGCAGGAGAATTTAAAGAAACAGATTCAAGTTGTCAGTTAGCGTTTAATTTCCTACAATTCGGCTAGATTTATGATTGAACGCATCATCATCGAAAACTTTAAGTCTATTCGGAAACTTGATTTGGAACTAAAACCGATAAATATATTGGTTGGCGCGAATGGTGCGGGCAAAAGTAATTTCATTTCCTTTTTCAAGCTTACAAATCATATATATGAGCAAAAGCTACAAGAATATATCGGAAATAATTTTGATAAACTTTTGTATTTTGGTCGTAAGAGAAGCGAATATACAGATGGTTTATTTGATTTTGAAAATAAATCTGCTTTTTATTTCCGTTTAAGACCCAATATTCAAGGTAATTCTGGATATATTTATGTATCTTGGTTTCGCCTAAATAGAGATTCTGAAAAACAAAAAAACTATGATTTGTGGTCACGGCTTATCTTCCACACGGGAGGTAGATTAGAATTAGAATTCTTAGAACTAAAAGAAAGTGAAGAAAGGGAATCCTTATACGTAAAGCCTGCAAGAGAGTTCTTCCAAAGTTTCAAGATTTATCACTTTCACGATACAGGAAGCGATTCGCCGATGAAGCGAATGAATCCAATAAATGACAATCGGAATTTACGAGAAAATGGCGAAAACTTAGCTGCATTTCTTTATTATTTACAAGAAAAATACCCAAAAGAATTTCAAAACATAGAAAATCAAATTCGTTCAGTTGCCCCTTTTTTTGACAGATTCGATCTTGCACCCGACAGATTGAATGAATCGCAAATTGAACTACGTTGGCTTGAAAAAGGCTCAGATGCTTATTTTAATGCGTATGATCTTTCTGACGGAACGTTACGATTTATGGCTTTAACCACCTTGCTTTTGCAGCCAGATTTGCCGAAAACGATTATTATTGACGAGCCGGAATTAGGCTTGCATCCGTTTGCGATTAACAAACTCGCCGCGATGATGAAGCAAGCCGCTGTAAAAGGAAGTCAGGTTATTGTTTCAACACAATCGGTTAATCTGGTAGATAATTTCGAGCCGGAAGATGTGATTACGGTTGATCGCGAAAATGATCAATCGGTTTTTAAGCGTCTCAATTCGGAAGGTTTGGCGGAATGGCTGGAAGATTACACGCTCGGCGATTTGTGGAATAAAAATGTTATCGGAGCAAGACCGTGAAGC
>DATHTS010000426.1:0-4414 GCA_035462935.1 Pyrinomonadaceae bacterium | reverse complement strand
ATTGCTTGATTGATATAAATCTGCCTCTATTTTCATCAGAAAAAATTTTAACACAAGAAACGCTGATGGTTATTTTTCCGTTTCGTATTGCTCAAGTTTTCGATAAAGCGTTTTTCTGCCGATATTTAAAAGACGCGAGGCGCGGGATTTGTCGCCGTTGGTGTAATCGAGCATCGCTTCGATGACTTTTTTCTCGACTTCTTCCATCGCGGCGGGCAATTCAATCTCAATCCCGATTGAGCGACCGTCTCCGGCGGCGCGAAGGCGTTCCTGTCGCGCTTGGGCGTGAATTTCAAACGCTTTGCGGCTGATCGCTTCCGGTAAATCATCAAGTTCTATCTGGCGACCGGAAGCGATAATTACGGCGCGTTCAATCGCATTTTCAAGCTCGCGCACGTTTCCCGACCAATCGTAATTGACCAGAGCGCGTAAGGCTTCTTTGGAAATACCGGAAACAAAACGCCCGGTTTTTTCCTTGTAAATTTCGAGGAAATGAAAAACTAAAAGATGAATGTCTTCGGCGCGTTCACGAAGCGGCGGCAGAGTAATCGGAAAAACCGAGAGCCGGTAATACAAATCCTTTCTGAACTTTCCTTCTTCAACCGCTTTTTCCAAATCAACATTCGACGCGGCAACAACGCGCACATCGCTTTTTATCACGTCTTTGCCGCCGACGCGCGTAAAAGTTCCGTCCTGCAAAACGCGCAAAAGTCTGACTTGCGCCGAAAGGGACATCTCGCCGATTTCATCCAGAAAAAGCGTTCCGCCGTGCGCTTCTTCAAAACGTCCTTGCCGGCGCGAATGAGCGTCGGTAAATGCGCCTTTTTCGTGTCCGAAAAGCTCGCTTTCGAGCAAAGTCTCGGGAATCGCGCCGCAGTTTATCTTGATATAAGCCTTATTTTCGCGCCCGGAATTGTAATGAATCAAATTTGCCAGCAATTCCTTTCCGGTTCCCGATTCACCTTGAAGCAAAACGGTCGTATTCGTCTCGGCGACGTTGAGAGCAAGCTCGATGGCGCGGCGAATTGTCGGCGCTTGCCCGATAATTTCGCTTTGATGCCGTCCGTGAAGCTCGGATTTAAGACGCATCACTTCCGCCGAAAGTTGATCGCGTTCGAGAGCCGTTCCGATTTGGTCGGCGATGCCTTCGACGAGCGCGACATCGTGGTCTTCAAAAAGATTCTCGCGCTCTTTTCCCCAGACAAAACCGAGCAAACCGAAGGCTTGCCCGCCCACGCGCACGGGCGCGACTAACGCGGCTTTCCCGCCGAGCTTTCGATTAAAAATCTGGCGAATCAGAAACGGCAGTTGTTTATCGAATAATCTAAGCGTTTTGCCTTCGCGCAAAATATCGCCGATAGCCGGAAACGGCGCGAGATCAAGTGATTTGTCGTAGTTGTCAATCATTTTCAAAACCGCGCTCGGTTTAACGTTCGGCGCGGTTTTGAACGAAGCCAGCGAAATTCTCTGTCCGGTCTGGTCAAGCACGCCAAGCGCACCATAATCAGCGCCGACTAATTCAACGGCGCGTTCCAGAACGCGCGAGGAAACGTCCTTAAAATCCGAATGCGAGTTCAAGGTATTGGCGATCTCTAAAAGCGCGTTGGTGCGCCGCGTTTCCTGTTCCTGCGCGACGTAAAGACTCGTGTATTGATAGCCAATGGCAAGCTGGCGGGCGATTGATTCCAGAAACGCAACTTCCTCGTCGAGCCATTCGCGCGGAGCGTGCGTATCGTGCAAGCCGAGAAGCCCCAAAACTTTTTCCTTCAAAATAATCGGAACGACCAGCAGCGAGCGCGTTTCGAGGACTTTAGCGAGAAACTTAACGTTTTTGTCTTGCACTTTTGATGTGTCGTTTACACGAATCGGCTTGGTTAAATCAATATTTTCGGCGAGCTTCTGCGCGCTAATCGGAATCGTCGTGCCGACGCTCGAAGGAATACGCTCGTTTTTGCGCCATTCGTCGCTGATGCGAAGCTCATTTCCGTCCGCAAGCTGCAAAAGATCGCAGCGGTCAGCCTGCATCATTCGCCCGATTTCCGAAACGACGACGCGCACGAATCTTTCCAGATCAATATCCGTCGGTAAATCACGCGCCAAGCGATCAATAATCGCCTCACGCGCTTCGTGCATCCTGATTTTTTGCTCTAACGAGAGTGTCGGCGGAGCTTCGATTTCGATTTTCATAAGTTCCTGAAATTATTTTGGCTTGCAAATCAGGAATGTCAAGTTGATACAGGCAGAAAACAAGGTGTGTATTTTGGAAACACAAAAGAATTATTTGCGATAAACCAGATTGTTTATAGAGTCAATTAACTGATTTATTATAATTTTTTCATTTTCAGAAATTTCGTTTCCCGCAAAAGCCCCAACATTTTCGAGAGCTTCTAGTAAATCAGCCCAACCATCAGTTAAAGGTGAATTTAAAGGAAAACCTTGTAAGATAAATTTTAGAGCAGAGAAACAACGTCTTTCGCACCAGGAATTTACTAAATCTTCTACTGATTTCAGAATAGCTTCTTGAGATTGTTTCATAGAAGAATGACCTAAATTAAAGGCTATTTATTTTTTTATTTTATTCGCGCCGAACTCAACCCTTTTGCGTCCGGCTTCGGCTCTGGCGAGCAAATCTTCCGCCCGCAGATTGGTTTCGTCCAGCTCAAGAGCTTTTTTCAGAGCGCCGACGGCTTCCGGGTATTGGGCGAGGTTTATCAAAACCTCGCCGAGCATTGTTTGATATTCGGTGTCGTCCGGCTTTAGTTTAACGGCTTGTTTCAAAGACTTAGCGGCTTCTTCGTCTTCGTTGAGCTTATTGTAGGAGCGTCCGAGATTGTAATGCGCCACGTCGTCTTTCGGGTTTTTAGCAATGATTTTTTTGTAAGCCTTCACTGCATTTTCAAATGCTATATCGGAATTTGTTTTCGGCAATTCCTCGCCTTTCTTACCTCTTCTGTTTCTCGCGGGTTTTTTGGCAGGCGTCGGTTCTTCGTCAGGAGTTTCTGAAGCAGCTTCCTCTTTTTCCTGCAGCGCATAGGCTATGCCGAGCCGAAAATGCGCTTCGGCGAAATCGGGATTTAATTTTACGGCTTGTTTATAAGCGTTAATGGCATTTTCTGTTTCGTTGTTGTCGAGATATTTGTTTCCTTCCGCCAAAGCCGTTTCCGCATTGTCAAAAATCGGAACTTCCACAGTTTTTGCCGGCTCAGCATTGGCATTTGCCTGATTAGTGTCGGTTTCCTGATTAGTATTTACGTTTTGATTGATTTCAATATTCGCGTTCGACACTTCTGCCGTTTGGCAATTTAGAGAAAATAACGCTGACAACCCTAATAAACAAACCGCAAGTAAACTTCTCATATTTTTAATCAAATAATTAAGGGAGAATGAGAGCCGCAACCTAAAAGCCGCCTTTCTCCCCTTCTCCTCTTCTCCCTATCTCCCTTTCTCAAATCACCCCGGCGGAAAAATAAACTGCCGTCCGCCAAGCAGGTGAACATGCAGATGAAAAACCGTCTGACCGCCTTGTTCGTTTGTATTGATTACCGTGCGAAAACCCCTTTCGGCAAAACCTTCGTCGCGGGCAATTTCTCCGGCGGTTAAAAGCAGATGTCCGAGCGTTTCTTTATGGCTTTTATCGGCTTCGGCGAGCGAAGCGATATGCTCGCGCGGAATAATCAAAATGTGCGTCGGCGCCTGCGGGTGAATATCATCAAAAGCGATGCAAACGTCGTCTTCATAAACAATTTTCGACGGAATATCGCCCGCAATGATTTTGCAAAAAAGACAATTTTCGCTCATAGAATGATTTATTAAAACACAAATCCCGGCTGAGATAAAAGCAGGCAGCAGCCGGGATTTGTAATTTTTCCGGAAATCTTTCCCCGCTAAAAAACCTGAAAACCTTTCGACTTAAGACAAAAATCCGTAAATTCCTTCAGCCATTCGTAATCGGCGCTGTAATTTTTCCACTGCTCATCGTCATCGCGGTAAAGCGTCCCGTCATCAGGTTGGTCCGTAATGCTCAAATCGGCGAAAATTCGTTTGTTCGGCTCTAATTTCGGCAAAATTTCATCGCGGATTTTCTCGCCGATCAGATGCGCTTCGTCCTTTTCCAGCTTTACGCCCGTCGCGGTGTAATTCATCTGTTTTATCTTGCCCTCGCTCAAAACGTCGAAGCTCTTGATTATTTCCACAGCCGTCTTCCAATTCCACACATTAGCGCGAAACTCAAAATTTTCCGCGCCCAAATCAAGTAAAGTAAAACTCATATTTTTCTCCCAAGAAGATGCTAAACGCCAAGACCGTTTCCAGTCAATAAAGTCTGCCGAAAGTTTTTTTTTGAAAACTTTTGCGCGTATAATTTTTATCAACCGAATCTTTATGAACAAAGAAAATTATCTGCGCAGAATCGGTA
>DATHTS010000425.1:0-1996 GCA_035462935.1 Pyrinomonadaceae bacterium | reverse complement strand
TGACCGGAAAAGATTCGCAACTTGATACGGCAGTGCGCGAGCTTTTGCAGCAAATCGCGCGATAAGATTTCATTCGGGAATTGCCCGCGAAATACACGAAATATACGAAAAGAAATCTTTTGAATATCTTGGTTTCCTTTCGTTTGTTTTGCGTGTTTCGCGGGCAATTCCATTTTGTTTTTTGTCGTTTCAAATGTGATAATTTGGGAATAGTTTCCGATGAAAAAATACATCATCAAACGCGACGAAGGCTCGCTGCCCGAAAGACTAACGCGCTATCGTCAGGAATTAAACGAGGAGCAATTTCGCGTTGTAACCGCGCAGCCGAAAGCCGCTTTGGTAGTCGCAGGCGCGGGAACGGGCAAGACACGGACGATAACTTATCGCGTCGCGTATTTGATCGAGCAAGGCGTTTCGCCGCAGAGAATCTTGCTCGCCACATTCACAAATCGCGCCGCGCGGGAAATGCTCAAGCGCGTGGAAATGCTTACAGGCTCGCAGAACGTTCATCGAATTTGGGGCGGGACTTTTCACCGGATCGCCAATTTGATTTTGCGGAAACACGCGGTTTCGATTGGCTACAGCTCGAATTATTCGATTTTAGACTCGGAAGACGCGAAGGATTTTATCAACGTCTGTATCGAGGAAGCCGCGATTGATACGAAGGCGAAACGTTTTCCGAAAGCCGAAATTGTCCAGAGCATCATCTCTTATGCGAACAATACCGACCAGCCGATTGAAGACGTAATCATCAAAAAATATCCTTATTTTGAGATGCTTTCCGGGCAAATCAAGCGCGTTGATTTTATTTTTCAAGAGCGAAAGCGCGAGCGAAACGTGATGGATTACGACGATTTGCTTTTGAATTGGAAACGCCTGCTGGTTGAAAAACCCGAAATCGCCGACGTTTACGCCGAGCAGTTTCAGCACATTCTGGTTGACGAATATCAGGACACGAACAAGCTGCAAGCAGAAATTATTGATCTTCTGGCGGTCAAACACCGAAACGTGATGGTCGTCGGCGACGACGCGCAGAGCATTTTTCGCTGGCGTGGGGCGGAATTTACGAACATTTACGAGTTTCCGAAACGCTACCCGGAAGCGGAAATTTACAAGCTCGAAACGAATTATCGAAGCACGCCCGAAATTCTCGGACTCGCAAATGTTTCGATTGCCAATAATCGAAAGCAATTTCCGAAAATGCTGCAAGCCGTCAAAAAATCGAAGGATTTCAAACCGGCTCTGATTCCGTGTTCGGATGTCGAGCAGCAATCGGCGTTTATCGCTTCGCGGATTTTGGAACTCAGGGATGAAGGCGTGAGTCTGGAAGAAATCGCCGTGATGTATCGCTCGCATTATCATTCGATTGAACTGCAATTGGAGCTTACGAGAAGAAACATCCCGTATCGCGTCCAATCCGGCGTGAGATTTTTCGAGCAGGCGCATATCAAAGACGTGATTTCATATCTCAGAATCATCGTCAATCCGCGCGACGAACTCGCCTGGAAACGCATCCTGAAAATGATTCCGGGCATCGGCAACGCGACGGCGAACAAAATTTATGAAAGCCTCGCTTACGCGGAAAATCCGTTCGCGCTAATCAAGTCAGAACCGCCTGCGTCAGCGGGCGGGTCAGCGTCTGCGAAAAACCCGCCCGCTGACGCAGGCGGTTCTGACTTCTTGCCAAAGATTCGCAACAAATCCGCGTGGCAGGATTTTGTAAAACTTTTAGAGCTTTTAACGAGCGACGAAAACCGCAATCGTCCCGCCAAGCAAATCGAATTAATTTTAACCAACAATTACGAGCAGTATCTTCTGGAAAACTACGAAAACGCCGAATCACGCCTCGAAGATTTGCGCGGTCTGGCGATGTATGCCTCGCGCTATGATTCGACCGAAGATTTCCTATCGGAGCTCGCCCTGCTTTCGACCGAGCGCTTCAAAGAACCGCAGGCGCTCGTCGGCGAAGATGTCGTAATGGGCGGCGAGGAAGACG
>DATHTS010000424.1:0-2690 GCA_035462935.1 Pyrinomonadaceae bacterium | reverse complement strand
CTGTTGATCGCCAAACTGCTATGTCCGCTTTTCCATCTCCGTCATAATCTCCCGGTATCGCTATGTCTCCTTCCGCTCCAAACGGCGCGGAATAAAAACTGGAGTCTTCGCTTCTCAGGATATACCATTCGCTTGTCGATGGTCTGTAAAATGCCACATCTGTTTTTCCATCTCCCGTGTAATCTGCCGCAACTGGTTTGTCTGTTTGTGTCCCGAATTGGAAGGCGCGGTTTCCTGCATCCGAACTCCTCAAAATCCACCATTCTCCCGCTGACGGACGATATACTGCTAAATCCGCTTTTGAATCGCCGTCAAAATCAGCGGGAACAGGAATATCTCCTGCTGCTCCGAATTGCAAGATTGAGAATCCGCCTGAGCTTTTGTTGATATACCAATTCGCTTCCGATGGACGGAAAACAGCAATGTCAGCTTTTCCGTCACCATCATAATCAGCCGGAGCGGGAATATCTCCAGCAGCGCCGAAAGGAGCGGAATAGAATGAAGAATCTTCGCTTCTCAAGATAAACCATTCATTTGTCGAAGGTCTAAAGAAAGCGACATCGGTTTTACCGTCTCCGGTATAATCGGCGGGAACAATTTTATCGGTAGATAAACCGAACTGGAAAGCACGATTTGTATGATCGCCGCTTCTGAGATACCACCATTCACCGGCAGACGGGCGATAAATCGCGTAATCGGTTTTTCCGTCGCCGTCAAAATCGAACTGAGTGTTTTTTCTTTGATTATCGCCGTTGTATCTTATTAGAGCAAAGGAAAAAACTCCTCCGTTGCTGCTCCATCCGGCAGCGACAATTTTTCCGTCCGGTTGGACGGCAACCGCTTTGGCAATATCATCGCCGCTGCTGATGGTTGTTATAACTTTTCCGCCCTCTCCAAATGAAGCATCAAGTGTGCCGTTAGCGTTGTATCTTGCCAATGCAAATTCATTGTCCTTTAAATTGTAGCTGTCTCCGGCAGTAACAATTTTCCCGTTCGGCGCGAGCGCCGCGGCATTCGCGCCGCTCGCGCCGCCGACGATAGTCGTTACTTTTCCGCCGTTTCCGAAAGTCGCATCGAGCGAGCCGTTTATGTTGTATCTTGCAACTGCGAAAATGTTGATTTCTCCGTTGTTGCTGCGCCCGGCGGCAATGATTTTTTCGTCCGGCTGAATCACAAGGCTGTAAATTACATCATCATTATTTTCGACAGCCGTTACAACCTTTCCGCCTGTTCCAAAGGAAGCATCGAGCGAGCCGTTCGTATTATATCTAACCAGCGCAAAATCATTGTTTGTTCCATTTGACGTTTCTCCGGCGGCGATAATTTTTCCGTCTGTTTGAATGACAACCGCATTGGCAGCCTCGCTGCCATCGCCGATTGGAGGTGTGATCTTGCCGTCCGTTCCGAAAGTAGTATCGAGCGAACCGTCGCGGTTATATCTCGCCAATGCGAAATCAGCGTTTGTTCCGTTTGAGCTGACTCCCGCGACAACGATTTTACCGTCCGCTTGGAGGGCTATTGCTCTAGCGGTGCTGGTGCTTCCGATGAGAGTCGTTACTATTCCGCCCGTCCCGAAAGTAGTATCGAGCGAGCCGTCGCGGTTATATCTTGCCAGCGCAAAATTTGTCGCGCCTTGCGAACTGCTTCCGGCAGCGACAATCTTGCCGTCCGTTTGAACGGCTATCGCATTTGCAATGTCTGTGCTGCCGCCGATGGGAGTTACAACTTTTCCGCCGTTTCCGAAAGATGCGTCGAGCGAGCCGTCGCGGTTGTAACGAACCAGCGCGAAATCAGCATTTTCTGCCGCATTATAGCTGTATCCGGCAGCAATGATTTTCCCGTCCGATTGAATTGCAACCGCATTTGCAATATCTATATTGCCGCCGATAGAAGTAACGACTTTTCCGCCATTGCCAAATGTCGGATCAAGATCGCCCGGCGCGGCTTTTGCCGCAAATGAAAGATTAATACTTAAGACGAAGAGAAAAATAATTGGCATTTGCCCGTAGAATTTCCCTGCTTTAGAAAGGCTGCCGATTAAATTTTTTATTGAGTGAAATAACATACTATACTTCTTAAAATTACATAGTTGATAATTTTTTTCTTTTAATAATCCGTCGAAGCTTAGAAATTGTTTGAGCAAACTCTTAGAACGGCGGAAAATTCGCTCCGGTCATTATCAATAATCAGTAGATCACAAAACTGCTATTTTAAAAAAGAGATGCCGGTTTGTTTAGATAATCTTGTTTGAAATCTTAACGAAAAAGAGATTATCAATATGAACCGGCATCAAACAAAAGATACTGTGTTCAGCGTCAATCAGCAAGTTCAGACGGTTTTAGTGAGAATTTTGAAAGTTCGTCCGCCTTTGGACTTAAAACATCAGCAACTACGCTTTGGCATAGTTGCTTTATTTATGCGGAGTTTTTTCGGCACATTTTGGGCACGTTTTTGGGTACATCGATCCAAATTCGGCACGGACGCGGCAATGAACCGTGGATTTAAGATTACTAAATTTTTGTAAATTAAAAGTTGCGCGGCTGAAACACTGTTGAACCGCTTTGCTTCAAAATAAAAGACTGGCGAATATCTCTGATTTTCAAAAATTCCACATTTTGAAATGTAGTCTCAATTTGTAACAAATCAAAACTCCTTAGTTACTGAATAGGAAAATATTTTTTAATAACCGT
>DATHTS010000423.1:0-14364 GCA_035462935.1 Pyrinomonadaceae bacterium | reverse complement strand
ATCGGCGGAAGCGGAACGCCGAACACGGCATTTAACGGCGGCGGCATCGGTCACGCCTACGAAGGACCGCCGACGACCAGCAATGTCAACAACAGCACCATGACCATTGATAATGTGACCATCTCGCACAACACGGCGAGAAACGAGGGCGGCGGATTTTACAACAATTCGACCAATCACACTACGCACTCGACGGTCAATTTCGGCAGCGCGACGAATGTTAATCTGCTGAACAATCTGGCAAATTCAAACGGCGGCGGCATCTCGAATATAAACAACGCGACTGCCAATTTAACGCGGGCGACGGTGCGGGGGAACGTAGCCGACAACGACAACAACAACAGCGGCAACGGCGGCGGGCTTTTCAACGGCGCGACGGCTACGCTGGCGGCAAACGCCATCATTGGCGGAACCGGCGCGGGTCAACCAAATTCAGCTGTCAACGGCGGCGGTGTTCATTCCACCGGGCAGGTTACCATTACCGGCTCTTCAATAACGGGCAACACAGCGAAAACAAACGGCGGCGGTATTTTTAACACCGGCAGCAGTTTTTCAGTCAGCGGCGGCTCAATCAGCAACAACACGGCGACGAGCGGAAAAGGCGACGGCATAGAGCATACCGGCGCATCAGGTTCGGTTTCCGGCGCGACAATTTCAAACAACAACGGAAGCGGTATAAGCATTTCCGGCACGGGTAGTTTGGATGTCGGGAGCAGCACGATTACAAATAATACGGGCGACGGAATAACCAAAATCGGAACGGGTGTGGGAAGTCATTTCAATTCAAACACGATTCACTCGAATGGAGAACTCGGAATTGATTTGAGCGATGACGGCGTGACCTTGAATGACGTAAATGACACCGACAGCGGACCGAACAATCTACAGAATTTTCCTGTTATCAATTGGGTGCGGCGCACCGACGGGATAGGAAACGTCACCTTGAACGCGCCGAACGGCAAATACCGGATTCAATATTACAAAAATGCGGCGTGCGACGCCTCAGGTCATGGCGAAGGCGAAGTGTTGATGACATCGCAGGTGGTTGACATCACTACGGGCAACACGTTGACCTTTAACACAGTGGCTCTCGCTTTTGATGAGGGAGTCCGCGAGCAGATCACGGCGACGGCGACGCACGATGCGAACGGCAACAGCAACTTTGATGACGACGGCAGCACGTCGGAGTTTTCGGCTTGCCGCAAAGTCAATACTTTGCCGACTTTCACAACTGTGGAAACTCCCTCGAGACAGCAAGGCAGTGCGGCGTCAAACTCGCAAATTGCCACCGTTACAGACCCCGATCAAACGCTTAACACTTTGGCAGTGACGGTCAACAACGGCGCGTCGGCGACGGTCAATGGCGTGACGGTTTCCAATATTGCGGTTGATGCTTCCGGCAACGTGACGGCAGATATTGTGGCGGACTGCACGGCGACTGATGCGAGTTTCACTTTGCATGTGACGGATACGCCCGGAGAGTCTACCGCAACCACATTGAATGTTACGGTTACGACGAACACCGCTCCGACCGTCGGCAATTACTCGAACACGACCGTCAACGCCGGTTCAAGCGGAACTGTCGTTACGCCCGATGCCGCGCCTGCCGACAACGGCTCGATTGCGAGCGTGACGGCATCCGCGTCTCCGAATACTTTCACCGGAACTTTTGTCGGCAACACGACGACCGGCGCGGTGACGATTAATAATGCCGCTCCTTTCGGGGTTTACACCGTCACGGTAACGGTTACCGATAATTGCGGCACGACGACGACCACGACATTTCAGTTGACGGTCAACGCGACTCCGACAATTACGGGAGCAACCATCTCGCGGCAGCAAGGCAGCGCTTCGGCGAATTCGCAAATTGCTTCTGCGAACGACGATGACCAAGCTGAAAACACATTGGCAGTAACAGTCAACAGCGGCGCGTCGGCGACGGTCAACGGCGTGACGGTTTCCAATATTGCGATTGATGCCAGCGGCAACGTGACGGCTGATGTGGTTGCCGATTGCACTGCGACCAATGCGACGTTTACGCTGACTGTTACTGATTCCGCTGGCGCATCATCTAACGGAACTTTGACGGTCAATGTCACGCCGAACACAGCGCCGACGGTCGGGACTTATTCGAATACGAATGTAAACGCGGGAAGCGGAACGACGGTCACACCGTCTGCGCCGCCCGCCGACAATGGCTCGATAGCGAGCGCGACGGTAGGCGCTTCGGGCAGTTTCAGCGGAACTTTATCCGTTGATTCGACAACCGGCGTCGTAACCGTCAGCAATGCCAATCCGGTCGGAAGTTACACCGTTACGGTTACCTTTACCGACAATTGCGGCACGCAATTCTCCAGGCAATTTACTTTGGATGTGGTTGACATAACCCCGCCGACTACTTCGATAACCGGCACTCCAACCGATCCGAGCGGCACGACCGTCAGCTTCAGCTTTACCGGAAACGATTCGGAAAGCGGCATCGCCGGTTTCCAATGCAAATTGGATACGGGCGCGTTTGAAAGCTGCACGAGTCCGAAACAATATACCGGCTTGAGCGAAGGCAGTCATACTTTCTATGTAAGGGCGGTGGACAATGCGGGCAATGAAGATCCGAATCCTCCTTCCTTTACCTGGAATGTGGACGCGACCGCGCCGGAAACGACCATTACCAGTTCTCCGCCGGATCCGTCCAATAGCAGTACTGCCAATTTCGAATTTACCAGTAACGAAACGGGCAGCACATTTCAATGCAAATTGGATTTGGGCGCGTTTGAAAGCTGCACGAGTCCGAAACAATACACCGGCTTGAGCGAAGGCAGTCATACCTTTGAGGTTAAAGCAACTGACGCCTTAGGTAATGTAGAACCCGAACCAGCCTCTTACACCTGGATGATTGATACAACCGCCCCGACTGTCTCTCTAACATCGGCGGCATCGAATCCGACCAACACTTCGCCAATTCCTGTAACGGCGCAGTTCAGTGAAAATGTCACTGACTTTACCGCTTCCGACATTGTGGCGGGCAACGCGACGGTCGGCAATTTTGTGGCGGTGGACGGCGACACTTACACCTTCGATCTGACGCCCGGCGGACAGGGAACGGTGACAGCCGACATCGGTTCAAATGTCGCGCAGGATGCGGCAGGCAACGGCAACACTGCTGCCACGCAGTTCAGCCGAACTTTTGATTCTGCCGCTCCGACAGTTGCGATGAGCTCAGCCGCGCCCAATCCGACCAACGCTTCGCCGATTCCGGTAACGGCACAGTTCAGCGAAAATGTCACCGACTTTACAGCTTCGGACATCGTGGCGGGCAATGCGACGGTCGGCAATTTTGTGGCGGTGGATGGCGACACTTACACTTTTGATCTGACGCCTAGCGGACAGGGAACGGTAACAGCCAACATCGGTTCAAATGTCGCCCAAGACGCTGCGGGCAACGGCAACACTGCTGCCGCGCAGTTCAGCCGAATCTTTGACAGCGTTTCGCCTTCGGTTGCTATCAATCAAGCATCCGGTCAAGCCGACCCGACGAGCGACAGCCCGATTCATTTCACGGCGGTCTTCAGCGAACCGGTTTCAGGCTTTACCAACGGCGATGTCGTTGTAAGCGGAACTGCCAACCCGACGACGGTTGTGGTGACGGAAATCGCGCCGAACAACGGCACGACTTTCGACGTGGCGGTCAGCGGAATGAATGATAACGGCACGGTTTCAGCCAGTATTCCGGCAAACGGCGCGGCGGATGCGGCTGGTAATTTGAATACGGCTTCGACCAGCACCGACAACACGGTAACGTTCATTCTGAACAGCCCGCCGACGGTTGCGGTTGCCGCAGGCGGATCGTGCAGCGGCAACAACGTGAGCGGCACGATAAATCTGCTGGTCGCCGACGGTCAAACGCCTGCGGACAGCTTGATTCTGAGCGCCGTCTCGTCAAATACCAATCTCGTGCCGAATGCCAACATTGTCTTTGGCGGCAGCGGGGCTAACCGCACATTGACGGTAACGGCTGTGCCGCAGAAAAACAGCGCGACCGCAACCATCACTATAACAATAGATGACGGACAGGGTTTAACCGGCACGGTCACAGTTACAGTCATTGTCGGCTCAAATAAGAAAGAGACGATCAACGGCACAACCGGCGCTGATATAATCTTCGGGTTAAACGGCGACGATACGATCAATGCCAATGCGGGTAACGATCTGGTCTGCGCCGGAAACGGTAACAGCACGGTTAACGGCGGTGCCGGCGATGACACGCTCGACGGCGGAAACGGCAACGATATTCTGCGCGGTGAAGGCGGCAACGACATTCTTATCGGCGGCTTTGGCAATGACCGATTGGAGGGCGGAGCTGACAATGACACGCTGACTGGCGGCTTAGGCGCGGACTTTTTCAGCGGGGGAGCAGGCACAGACACAGCCACCGACTTCAATCCCGGAGAGGGCGATACTACCGACGGCACTCTCGCATTGTTGAACTTCGTTAAAGAGTGGGTGAAGGAGTGGGCGGAGGAATAGATATGCTTTGAATATAGATTTAATCCGACCATAGTTTTATGTTCAAGTATTGTCGTCGTAAAAAGAGAAGCTTTCCTGATCAGGAAAGCTTCTCCCGTCGGAATGGCAATGCAAGAGAGCGGCGGAATTCGGCTGCTCTCTCTTTTTTACCGACTATAATCTCCGCCAGAGCAATGTTGTTAATACCGGCAGATTCTTGTTGCTGAGTATCGTAATAGTAAAAAAACAAAAGGCGGCAGATTTGCAAATCTGCCGCCTTTTCAAACAGTTCGTTTTAATAATCATTTCATAAACTCCGCAATCAAGCGATGAAAATGATGCGTTCCCTTTTCCCGCGAGGGCGAATATCTGCCTTTGTCATACACCCGCGAACGGATGCCCTTCTGCACCGATTCAACGACGGCTTGGTCTTCGAGTTCGACCCGATCCAAATCTGCGCCCGCTCCTTTGTTTAGCTTCGATTCGTCGGAAACAAAAGTCAAATATGAAACGCGCGTAAGATCGGGTTTCAGAGGTTTGACGATATTTACCGACAAGCCCCAGGGATAAAAGTTAAACATTAGATTCGGGAAGATAAAAAAATAAAAAGCAGCGACATTTTTATCAAAATCGAATGCCGGTTCTTCGTTCAAACCGCTTCCTGACCGTCTCGTTTCCGCCTTTTGCAGACTCGAAAAACGGAAGGTTTCGGTCGTATAGCTGCCGTAATCAATCGCTTCATTCAAGCCTTGATGCACGAAAGGAATGTGAAAGCCTTCGAGATAATTTTCGCAATACAAAGCCCAATGCGCTTTGACCGCGTAATCTTTCGCCGAAACGAATTCCGGTTTTTCTAAATTGACTGCTTGGAGAATTCCTTGCGCTTCCGCAAGGAATTCTCCAAGCGGCGCGATTGGATTTACCGAAGCAAACAAAAACTTCCCCCAACTTCCAAACGGAATGTTCGGCAAATCGTCTTTTTCGGATGGGAAATTAACCGCATTTTCAAATTCAGGCATCGAGAGAAACTTGCCGCTTAAATTAAATCTTCTCCCGTGATAACCGCAGCGAATTCCGTTTGCCTTGCAGTCCTTTTCAATCAAAATCTTTCCGCGATGCGTGCAGACGTTTGAAAGACAATGCAGATTGTTTTCGCTGTCGCGTGAAATCAAAACCGGCTCGTCGAGAAAATCTTCCAGAATTGTAGAAGGTTTGAGATTCGTCGTTTCGTCGTCTATCCCGACAAGCTGCCAGCTTCGCGCAAAGATTTTTTCCTTCGATTCGTGAAAATACCTCTCGTCCGTGTAGAATTCAGACGAAAGTGTTTCAGCGCCGCGGATGTCTGGATTGATGTTGAAGATAGACATAAATTTTTGCTGCTAATTGCGCGGTTAATTTACCTTCTGAAAAGCAAATATCTCGGATTCGTTTCCCTTCTTTCAAAACCTTTCGCAATTAAACCCTCGGCAAACGCCTTCTGAAATTCTTCTTTTATCCGGGTTTGTTCATCAATCGCTTTTTGCGAATCAATTTGAACCAGATTATTCCAATCATTCGGAATTTCGATTGTTGCGACAGCCTCTTCCGTTTCAATGAATTTCTCACCTTGCGCCAGTTTTTTCACCTTCTCGCTTTCCAGATTCCATTCGGCATAAAGGCGGTCGCTGTCCAGCCCGGTAACTTCGTCCTGCTCGGCGGAAGTCGAATAATCGGTGCCGTAAAAATTCGGTTTGTATTCGCGTATGACCGCGCCGAGTTTTTCCAGATTGAAAAATGCGTTTCTGGCTTGGACGGGCTGAAACGTCCATTTGATGAAATTTATGCCTTCGGAAAGCGCTCGTTCGCGCTGCGCCCATTTCAATTTCGCGCCGATGCCGTGACTTTGAAAATCTTTGTCAACGGCGGTCATATGCGAATAAAAATATCTTTCGCTGCCGCGAAAAGCCGGAACCGACAAGACAAACCCAACCAATTTCTCCCCGTAAAAAGCGCCGAGCGTCCAGCCGCCTGCGGATTTTGTAACAATCAGATGCCGGACGGGCGAAATTTCCAAATCGGGCGTCGCAAAAACCTCTTTTTGCAAGCGGATGCAATCGGCTAATCCTTCAAGGTCTGTAACCTCGCGGATTTCAATTTTTTCACTGGTCATATTTTAAAATTTATTTCGGAAAAGCTTATTAACAAAATAATTTGGAATGGCGGACAATGATGCTGAACTATCAACTGTCAACTTTCAACTATCCACTGATTTGCAGTATTTTCCACTGCAAAATAATTGATAATTGAGAATGGATAATTGATAATTTTTTTATTCCGATAACCAATCCATTTTTTTGCTGTTCCAAAATTTCAAATTTCAAATTTCAAATTCGGTGAACCAATCTTGAGAAACTTTCTCAATTTGCCGCGAGGCTGTCAAATCTGCAATTTCATCCCTAAAATTTACCAGCAAGAATCTCCCGTTCGGACGATATTTCGCCTGAATCTCTTCGCGCAATTGCTCTAAAAGCTGAACGACATTTTGCCCGATTTTGAAGAGAACGAATTTTTTCGTGCGCGTGTGCTTCAGAATCCAAGCCGTTTTGCGAATCGAGTTTGCGCCGCATTCGCCCCAGAATTCAAGTTCTCCGTCTTCACCTCGCGCAATCAAATCGGGTTTATAGCGCAATCCGATTTTTACTTCAATCTCCAAATGCGGGTATTTTTCAACAAACATCGCGTAGCTGAGCGCCTTCATTAAGATATGCTCGTAACTTTCGCCCTGTCTTTGCCAGAGCCGGACGCGCCTGCCCGCCAGACTGAAATCGTGAAGCATCAATTTATGGTAAAACCTAAAAGAATAATTGTTAATTGCGCGAAATAAAATTTTTTCCGCTTAACTTTTTATGCAGCAATTTGTTATTATTAAAAAGCGGTCATCCGGCGACCGTTTCATTTTCAAACTCCAGTCTCAAAGATTTCCCGATGAATTCCATAAAAAATCTCGAACTAAACGGAAGATTACGCAACCATTCGCTTGCCGAATTAATAATCGAAATTGCGAAAGCGAACCTGAACGGCTCTCTGCGATTGGAAAACGCGGAGCGTAAAGCCGTGTTTTATTTCGACGGCGGCGAGCTTGTTTTCGCCGCTTCAAATGCCCGGCAGCACCGGCTTTTCGAAATTCTCCTGCGCGAGAATAAAATCACCAAAGCGCAGCTTACCGCGATCAAGGATTTTACAAACGATTTGGAATTGAAAGAAGCTCTGGCGGCGCAAAATATATTTTCAAAAGCGGAAGTTGACGCTTTGTTGACCTCGCAGATCACGGAGATTTTGCAGACGGCTCTCAATTGGCTGGACGGAGAATGGATTTTCAGCCCGCTTGTCAGAATTCGCAATAACGTCCGCTACCGGATTGATTTGCGAAGCCTGCTTTTCGATCACGCGCGAAATTTGCCGGACGCGGTTTTTATAAACAAATTCAAAAGCCTGGATGAAAGGTTTATCCTAAAACCCGCCGCGCCCGCAAATATCAGTTTGCTGCCGCAGGAAGCCTTTGTTCTTTCGCGTTTCGACAGAGGTTTTTTGACGATAGATCAAATTATAAATTTGAGCGGTTTGTCCGAAACCCAAACTTTTCGGACGCTTTACACGCTCTGGCTCGGCGGTTTTCTCATCCGCCAGGATTGGAACGCGGTTTTTACGGACGAAAAAACTTACGCTATTCAATCCGCCAAACTAACCCTGAAAAAAGAGCAGTCAGCCCGGCAACCGGCAGGCGACATGGCTCGTTTTAGAGTAGCGCAGCCGTCTGAAAATAAAACTGTCGAGAATACGGAAGAAATCGAACAGCAGGAAGAAGGCATTTCGCTGCAAAAATATCTCGAACAGGTTGAAAACGCCGAAACTCATTATGAAACTCTGGGCATTTCGATAGAAGCATCTTCCACCGACGTAAAAGCGGCATATTTTGCTCTTGCCAAGCGCTTTCACCCGGATTTGTATCAACGGAAAGTCAAAGCCGAAGAACACGCCCGGATTCAGCAGGTATTTACCGAGCTCGCCCACGCCTACGACGTTTTGAGAACGCAGGACTCGCGCGAGGTTTATGATTATAAACTCCGCAAACGGCTTGAAGCCGGTCCTATCAAAACGAAAAAAGCTTCTGCTTCGTCGGCTGACAGTAAACAGACGCAACCCGAGCAGGCAGCAGATAATTTTGAGCAGGGCTTTACATATTTGGTTCAGGAAGATTTTGAGCAGGCGATTCCGTATCTGGCGCGCGCCGTCCATCTTGCCGCCGACAATGCGCGTTATCACGCTTATTACGGCAAGGCTCTGGCGAGCGACCAGAAAACTTTCCGCCAGGCGGAAACCGAACTGCAAGCCGCCATCAAGCTCGAAGGCGACAATACCGAATATCGCTATATGCTCGCCGAGCTTTACGTCAACATCGGGCTTATCAAACGCGCCGAAGGCGAACTGAATCGCCTGCTGGCAATCAAACCGAATCACAACGAAGCGCGTTCCTTACTCGACAGTTTGCGAAGTAAATAGTTAAATAAGTAAAAAGGTAAAGGGTAAAAGTAAAAAGGCAAAAGTAAAAAGGCAAAAGGCAAAAGTAAAAAGGCAAATAGAGATTCACTAAACAATTTTTAATTTACAAATTATTAATTTTGCCGCCCGCTTCTTTTCATATCCGATTCAAAATAAAAGCGTCCTTTTTGCCTTTTGCCTTTTTACTTTTGCCTTTAAAAAGTTTATGCAGACGGCACTTTCGTTAAAAGAAGAATATGAAGGGCATCTCGTAAAAATCGCCCGGCTGACCGACGAAATCGAAGGTTACAAGCATCCGCACGCCGTTCGCATTGCCGCTTTATCCGATGTCGTCGCCCGGAGATTCAATCTTGCCGCTCACGACCGTCTTGCCTTGCAGCAAGCCGCGCTGGTTCACGACATCGGCGAACTGGCGATGAGCCGCGATTATCTGAGAGCAAATCGGCGTTTGACTGAAGAAGAAATTTTGGATTTGCAGCGGCATCCGGTTATCGGCGAGCAGGAAGCGGCGAAAAACGGGCTTTCGCGCGCCGTCCAGCTTCTCGTCCGCTGGCATCACGAATGGTGGAACGGCGGCGGTTACCCGGACGCATTGCACCGCGAGCAAATTCCGCTTGCCGCGCGGATTCTGCGGGTTGCCGACGCTTACGCCGCTTTGACCGATTCGCGTCCTTTCAGAGCCGCGATTTCCGCGCATGAAGCGCGTCAGTATTTAATCGAATGGGCGGGCATCGAGTTTGATCCGCAAGTCGTTTTTATGTTTTTGACATTAGAAGGTATGAAGGAATTGGAATCTTTTGCTGAATAAAAGATTTAATGTGTTATATAAAATCTCCAAACTCTTTCTAATCTGCGTCTGTTTGCGGTTTCATTCTCTTTTTTGCCGAAAACTTTTGTTTTTATGATGAAAAATCCCGTCATTACGCCAAAAAACTGGCTGGCTTTCGAGCTTAACGTTCTGCGTCGTCTGCGTTTCGATTCGGTAGCGCTGCCTTTTACGGACGAGCCGAATTTGGGCGCGTATCTCAAACGCTCGGATGCGCGTGTTCTGGCTAATGATTTTCTGCCTTCGGCTTATGCCAAATCTCTCGCGCAAATTCAAAATAACGGCGAAAAATTAAGCGAGGAACAGGTAAACGCGATTTTGGAAGACGCTTACGTTCCGCGTTACCGCCTGCAGAACACCGCTCTGCGAAATTGGTTCAGCGAAACCGACGCCTGGTGGTTCGACAACGTGCGGCGCAGCATCGAGGAAATTTCTTCGCCGCTGCAGAAGGCGATTGCGCTGAATATCGGTCTGAGCGTCGGAGATTACATTTTCTCGTTTACCGAAGAAACGCTCGAACTGCGCCAGCCGCTTTCGCACGCTTTCAAACGTCTTTCGCGCATTCAGCCGAATCCGGTGAACAACGGGCAAAACAACGACTGCACGAACCGCACGGCAAATGAATTTATCGCCGAAAATTATCCCGATTTACTTTTTTTGCGCCTGCCGCGGGCGCACAATCAGAGCTTGAAAAATGCCCTCGGCTGGACGGCTTGGCGCGAGGAATGGATTCGCGGCGGCGATTATTTCTGGGACGAGATGGAACAGCGGCAGGCAGGAAAACTCGGCACGCACGTCGAAACGAAATCGCAGTATTTGCGGCTCATCGAGGAGCTTTTAAGAACCTCCGCGCACATCGGCAAATGGGCTATCGCGCACGTCGAAGACGGTTTTATCACCACCCAGGATATTGTCGAAACAATCGCCAACATCCGGCGCGTGGATACGATTTTTACAAAGGATTTTTCAGAATTAACCGGAACAAAAGCTGTAATTATTACGGCTTAGGAAATGAGAACTGAGAAGTTAGACGTGAGAACTGATTTACAACTTGAGTCTCACTCAAATTTTGTATTTTTAAATTTAACCTTTCTCCCTTTTTCTCAAACCTGCAAGACCGCCGATAACTGCAATCAACTCAACCGGATTGACGGGTTTGGCGACGTGAACCTGAAAGCCTGCGAGCAAAGCCCGCATTCGGTCTTCTTCTCTGGCGTAGGCGGTCAAGGCAATTGCCGGGATGCGTTTGCCGTTTGCTTCGAGCGCGCGCACTTTGCGAATCAGCGAATAGCCGTCTTCGCCGGGCATTCCGATGTCGCTTATCAGAATATCAGGATTGAATTCCTTTAAAATCTCGAGGGCTTCGGCGGCTGATTCAGCCGACTTTGTTTCCGCGCCGCAGTCTTCGATTATCGTCGTCAACAAAAGACGCGCGTCTTTTTCGTCGTCAACTATCAAGATGCGAAGCCCTTCCAAAGCGTCGGCGCAATCGTATTGAAAATCGCCGGTTTCAATCTGTGCCGGGCTTTCCGTATCTATTTTTCGCACAGCCATTACCGGCAGATTTATCGTAAATGTCGCGCCTTTATTTAAGCCCGCGCTTTCGGCGCTGACGCTGCCGCCGTGCATCTCGACCAGATGGCGGACAATCGAGAGTCCGAGCCCGAGCCCGCCGTGCGTTCTGGTCGTCGTGCCGTCCGCCTGGCGAAAACGGTCAAAGACAAAAGGCAGAAACTCGGGCGCGATTCCCTGCCCGTTGTCTTTCACGCTGATCTGGGCGCTGGAATTCGCCTGCCGCATTTTTACTTCGATTTCACCGTCTTTCGGCGTGAATTTAATTGCGTTTGAAAGTAAATTCCAAAGAACCTGTTGAAGACGCGACGGATCGCCCAAAATCGGGCTGACTTTTTCGATGTCGGTAGTAATTTTTATATTTTTCGAATCGGCAGTGGGATGAATGGTTTCCAGCGTCGTTTGGATAATCGAATCAAGCTCAACCGGGTGTGTTTCAAGATGAAGCTTTCCGGTGATAATGCGCGAAACGTCCAGCAAATCTTCGATAATCTGCGCCTGCATTCTCCCGTTGCGCTCGATTGTTTCAATGGCGCGGATTGTGCCTTCCCCGTCGAGTTTGCTTGACTTTAAAAGACTCGACCAGCCGACAATCGCATTGAGCGGCGTTCTGAGTTCGTGAGAAACGGTCGCCAGAAACTCATCTTTCGTGCGGTTGGCGGCTTCGGCTTCGGCGCGAAGCTGCTGTTCGTTTTCATAGAGCCGGGCGCGTTCGAGCGCTTGAGCGCACTGCTGAGCGAGCGCGAGCATAAAAGCGCGGTCGTCCTCGTTAAATTTTTGCTCGGTTTTGAAACTCAGTCCTAACGCGCCGATTGTTCGCCCTTCGATTATTAACGGAAAAGCCACCAGCGCTTTGCTGCCGGTGATCGTGCTTAATAATCCGAGATCAGGGTAACGCTCGTGAAAATTATCGAAAGAATCTACCAAAATCGGCATTTTCTGGCGGACAGCGTCGGCAAGCGGCACATTTTTTCCAAGGGGAAAATGCTTCCATTTCTCAGCCACATCTTTCGGGAATCCGATTGTGTCAATAATTTCCAGAATGGCGCTTTGCTCATTAAATGAAACGACTGTTCCGGCGTGCGCGCCGAGCGAATTTATCGCCTGCTCGATAACAGCGCCGGCGACCTGTTTCGGCGTTAAAGCCTGCGAGAGCGCTTCGGAAACCGCCTGCAAACGCGCCAGATGACTGGAAGTGCGTTCGGCAACTCGCCGCGTCTGCTGTTCGATTCGGAACAGCCGCGCGTTTTCCACCGCCAAAGCGGCGCGGCTCGCCAAATCTTCCGCCACCGTCAAATCTTCCCGCGTGTGATACCGCGTCTCCGTATTGACAAAGGTTATAGCGCCGAAAACTTCATCGCGTATTTTGAGCGGCACGACCATCGCCGAACGAAAACCGATTTCGCGCATCAATTTTAGATGGTCTTCATCATACGCGCCTTGAACGAGCATTTCGTCGGGTATATTCGGATAAAATTCGGATTGCCCGGTTCTTAAAACGTTATATAAACCTTGCGGCTCGTCCGGTCTGGGCGGATATTTCGCGTGAATCTCTTTCGCCCATTCAACTTTTTCCGGCTCGACGTGCGCGACCGCAAGGCGTTTTAGAGTTTCGTCCTCTCCGAGAATGTCAACGGCGCACCAATCGGCAAAATGCGGAACGGCTAACTGCGCCACGGTCGAGAGCGTCGTTTCATAATCGAGCGACGAAGCGAGCGTCGTGCTGGCTTCCGCCAGAAAACGCTCGATCTCCTCTTTCTGCCTGCGCTCGGAAATATCCATCGTTACGCCTCGCATACCGACCGGATTTCCCGCTTCGTCGTAAATTGTAACCGAATGCGCTTCAACCCATAAAGACTTTCCGTCTTTCGTCATCCACCTGAAACGGCTAATGCCGCCGCCGCTTTTGAATTTTTTGAGGGCTTCCTGCGCGGCTCGCTCCTTATCTTCGGGATGAACGATTGTCAGCCAGAAATTCGGCGTGGAAAGCCATTCTTCCACCGTGTAGCCGAGCATCCTTTCCACATAATTACTGACAAAATCAATCCGCTGACCGGCTTCGTCCGGCTCGCCCCAGGCTTCCCAAACCACGCCGGGAACGCTTGCCACCATTTCCTGTAAATGTCTTCTTTGTTTTTCAATCTGCTCGGCGAGATAAGATTTTTCCTTCTCGATTTGCTTGCGCTCGGTAATGTCCCGCGCAACGCCTTCGATAGCAATGGGTTTTCCGTCACGGAACGAAATCCGCGTGCTGAGTTCCAAAGTCAAACGCTTTCCGGTTTTTGTGATGATGTCTATTTCATAAACGGTCGGCTGGGGATTTTCGAGTTTTTTCCGAATCATCTGCTTTGCCATTTCCAGATGTTCGGGCGCGACGACTTCCGCCATATTCAGCCCGCCGAGAATTTCTTCACGCGTGTATCCGGTGATTTGTTCACCGGCGCGATTGATCGTCAAATAACGTCCCTGAAGATCGTGAGAATAAATAATGTCGTTAGCATTTTCCAAAAGCGAGCGATATTTTTCCTCGCTGTGTCGGAGTTCCGCTTCCATCTCTTTATGCTGCGAGATGTCCGTATCCGAGCCGGTCAGACGATAAGCCTTTCCCGTTTCGTCGCGCAAAGCGATTCCCTGCGCGAGAAACCATAAATAATGACCGTCCTTGTGCCGGCGCCGCGCTTCGACTTGATATTTCGGCGTTTTCCCCTCGATATGCGCTTTCGTGGCGGCGATTACCTTTTCCTTATCTTCCGGGTGAACGAGCGCGTTCCAATTTTCTAAATTGTCGTCTAGTTCCTCGTCTTTGTAGCCGAGCAGTTCCTTCAAATTCGGCGCGAGATAAAGCTCGTTGGTGTCGAGATTTAAATCCCAAACGCCGACTCTGGCGGCTTCGGCGGCGCGTTGATACCGTGATTCGCTGGAGC
>DATHTS010000422.1:0-2510 GCA_035462935.1 Pyrinomonadaceae bacterium | reverse complement strand
ACTCGGTTTAATTGGTCTCAGCGTTGAACAATTCATCAGGTGCGAGGGCGAAACAGCGATCTTCATCAAGCGCCGCCTTTTAGCCTGAGTTGTGTATCAGGTTTTCGCCCGCGTCATCTTCCCAGTTAAAGCAATTAGAGTCATTTTAGCTTTGATTGAAGATAAAAATCTGCCGAATGCTTTCAAAAATTCGTTATTTGAGGAGTCGAAAAATAAACTTTTGAGGTTCTCATCAGGCAAATAAAAATCCGGCAAAAAACTTCCTTTGGTAATCCGGCAGACAAACAAAATTTTCGATTTTAAATATAATTTCTATCTTCAATTATAGCGACGATTTTAGACGACTAGAAAAAAATCATCGAATTGACAATGCTAAAAGCGGCGGCAATAATTGTTGTTAAAGCGGATCGTTAATTTTTACGGAAATGGCTCGACCATTGCGTAAATTAATGTCGGCTTTTATAGAGTTAAATAAATTCGAACAAGGAAGGGAAGGAAAATGGATACAGCAGCAAAAAATCAAAGAGAAGAACTCAACACCACAGACCAAACTCAATTCGGTCAGAAATCATCGGAACAATCATCAAACGCATCCTTCGGTAACGGGCAGGGCAATCAATCAGACGCGCAAACGTTTTCCGGCGAAGATCACGTCGAGCTTAAATACAGAAGCGTAAAAAACGTCAGCACGGCGAAATTTGCCAAAGGATTGGGTGTGTTCAGTATCGCGCTCGGTTTGGCGGAGGTTTTAGCTCCGGCGCAGGTCGGGGAACTCATCGGCGTCAGCAATCGCTATCGTAAATTTTTACCTATCTTGGGTCTGCGCGAGATAGCGCACGGAATCGGCATACTTTATCAGGCGAAACCTACCGAAGCGGTTTGGACGCGAATTGCGGGCGACGCGGTGGATTTGGCTTTTCTAAGCGCCGCTTTTACGGCGAAGGAAAACAATAAAACGAGGCTGACGGGAGCGACAATTGCCGTTTTGGGCGTAGCCGCCTTGGACTTGCTCTGCGCTCAGCAGCTTAGCAGCCAAAACTGGAGAGACGAAGGAAATCCGATGGCGCCGACGACCGTCGGGCAGCCTTCGGGACGACGAACGGCGAGTTCATAAAATTTTTTATCGGGTGAAACGGAAAGAAATCGGGAACTGCCGAAAGCACAGTCTCACTTTTTGTCCATTCTCACCTTTTTTTAATTCAAGGAGGTTTATAAATGAAAGCACTTTGCTGGTTCGGAACGAATGATGTCAGAGTAGAAGACGTTCCCGAACCTAAAATATTAGATTCACGCGATGCTATTGTAAAAATTACTTCGACCGCTATCTGCGGTTCTGATTTACATCTTTTGGACGGCTATATGCCGACGATGGAAAAGGGTGACATTCTCGGACACGAGCCGATGGGCGAAGTGGTCGAGGTCGGACCCGGAGTTGATAATCTGAAAGTCGGCGACCGCGTCGTCGTGCCTTTTACGATTTCCTGCGGGCAATGTTTCTTTTGCCAAAAAGAACTTTACTCGCTGTGCGACAATTCAAATCCGAACGCGGAAATCGCCGCTAAGATGATGGGACATTCCACGGCGGGAATTTTCGGTTATTCGCACCTGACCGGCGGATTTGCGGGCGGACAGGCGGAATATCTGCGCGTGCCGTTTGCCGATGTCGGACCGTTGAAAATCCCCAATGGGATGCCCGATGAGCAGGTTTTGTTTCTTTCCGACATTTTCCCGACTGGTTATATGGCGGCGGAAAATGCCGAGATTGAAGAAGGCGACACTGTTGCTATCTGGGGCGCGGGACCGGTCGGGCAATTCGCAATTCAAAGCGCGTGGATGCTTGGCGCGGGTCGCGTGATTGCGATTGACTGCGTGCCGGAACGTCTGCGGATGGCTGAAGAAAAAGGCAAAGCCGAAACGATTAATTTTGAGGAAAACAGCGTTTACGACAAACTGATGGAAATGACCGGCGGGCGCGGACCCGACCGCTGCATTGACGCCGTCGGCTGCGAAGCCTTTACCGGAGGAAAACTGGACGGGATTATTGACGCTGTAAAAACTGCTACTTTTATGGCGACTGATCGCCTGCACGTCATTCGGGAAGCCATCTGGAGCTGCCGCAAAGGCGGAACGATTTCGATTCCCGGAGTTTATGTCGGATTCGGCGACCATATTCCAATCGGCGCGTTGATGAACAAGGGATTGACAATTAAAACCGGGCAGACGCATATGCAAAAATATATGCCGATGCTTCTGGAAAAGGTCCAGAACGGCGAGATTGACCCGTCATTCATCATCACGCACGAACTGCCGCTCGAAGATGCGCCGAAAGGTTACGAAATGTTCAAGCATAAGCAGGATGAATGTATAAAAGTTGTGCTCAAACCCGGAATGAACGGCGCGGCACATTAGGTAAGCGGTAGGAAATTTGTCAATACGGCGTGTGAGAACGACTTTTATTCAGTCGTTCTCACACTTTGGCGGAGTAAGAAGAGACAATCTATGTCAGGTAG
>DATHTS010000421.1:0-3438 GCA_035462935.1 Pyrinomonadaceae bacterium | reverse complement strand
CGTGTTCATTTCAATGATGCCGCGTCCATCGCTGAAATTTACAATTATTATATTCTCAATTCTCATTCGACCTTTGAAACCGAAGAAATATCTCCTGCTGATATGCAAAACCGGATTGAATACTTTAACAAAAATTATCCGTTTTTGGTTGCGGAAAAAAACGCGCAGATTCTTGGTTACGCTTACGCGACGCAATTTAAACTGCGGGATGCTTATAAACATTCGGCGGAAGTTTCGGTTTATGTAAGAAACGGCGAACACGGCAGAGGAATCGGGAAACGGATTTATAAAAGTTTGTTTGATGAGCTTTTTCGGAAAGATTTTCACGCGCTGATTGCGGGCATAGCTTTGCCGAATGAAGCGAGCATTCGGCTGCACGAAAATTTCGGGTTTGAAAAAGTCGCGCATTTTCGTGAGGTTGGCTTTAAGTTTGGGAAATGGATTGACGTTGGTTATTGGCAGTTGATGAATAAAAAATAGCCGCGAACAGGCAAAAAAACACAAAAAATGCAGAGAGAAATTATTCATTTTGCTCACGCAAATGGTTTTCCAGCCAAGACCTACAACAAACTTTTCTCTTTTCTCGATAATGATTTTGAAATCGGTTACCTTGAACGCCACGCGCATAATCCGAAATTTCCGGTTACTGACGGCTGGCGTTTTCTTAAAGAAGAACTGCATGAGGAAATAGAAAAGCGTTACAAGCGGGAAATTATTGGAGTCGGGCATAGTTTTGGCGGGATTTTGCATTTTCTGGCAGCGGTTGAGCATCCCGAGCTTTATAAGCAAATCATTTTGCTTGACGCGCCTTTGATAAGCCGATTGAGCGGGGCGGGCGTGAAGTTTTTAAAAAAAACAAATTTGATGGATAAGTTTTCGCCTTCGCGGCAGACGCGGTTTCGCCGGAATCGTTGGCAATCGAAAGAAGAGGCTTTTGAGCATTTTCGGCAAAAAGAGAAGTTTGCGAGATTTGATGAAGATTGTCTGCGCGATTATATCGAATTTGGAACTGTTCCGAATGAAAAAGGCGTGAAATTGTTTTTCGAGCGGCAGATAGAAGCGAAAATCTACCGCTCGCTGCCGCACAATTTTGCAAAGTATCGCGGAAAATTGAAAGTTCCGACGGCTTACATCGGCGGAACGAAATCGAAAGAAGCCGCTCTTGCAAGACTTGGATTTATGCGGAGAAATTTCCCTATTGATTTTTATTTTCTCGAAGGCTCGCATCTTTTCCCGCTTGAAAAGCCTGAAGAAACCTCACTTTTGATTAAGCAAGTTATTGTAAAGCTATCTGCCTGAGTCAAACTTCCTCTATAAATGATTCACAAAATCGGTCAGATTGAATTGCTGTTTGTCAGTTTGATGAAAATTTTTTCATTTTGATTGTTAAACAATGCAAATAAGTGTTGACAATCTTTGTTTTGTATTGTAGTTTTTATAAGTGATGACACCCAAGATTTCATTTCCTTCAGTTACCTATAAGGCAAAAAATCAGAATTTCCAAGCAGCAAACGATATCGAAGCTTTCCCCGATTTGCCGCTTAAAATATGAACGAATTTAGGATATTTAGCTCGGCACACAGTATCTTCCTGTTATAAAAGCCTGCCTTTGCTGCCTGTCCGTAAGAGGTAACGAAAATTTCTTCCGAGAGCTGAATACCTGAATCGTTTGTGGAAAATCTAAGACAAAATTTAAGCAAGAAAATTTTAATTTAAAATTGCGCTAGTAAGGAGAGAAATAAAAATGCTGTTCGGTAAAAAGAAAAGCGTTGCCGGTTTGGATGTCGGTTCGAGTTCGATCAAAGTGGTCGAGCTTGACGGCAAGTTAAATAATCTGAGCCTTGTAAATTTGGGCTATGAAAATCTGCCCGACGACGTGATCGTTGACGGTCAGATTATGGAGTTAAACGCCGTTTCCGAAGTTATTCAAAACATCTGCAAAAATCACCAGTTAAAAGCGGATCAAATGGTAACGGGCGTGAGCGGTCATTCGGTCATTATCAAAAATATTGTTCTGCCGCCGATGAGCCGCGAAGAACTCGAAGAATCAATTGACTGGCACGCCGAAGAACATATTCCGTATGATTTGGCTGACGTAAACCTCGATTTTCACGTTACGGCTGAAAACGCGGATTCGACGCAGGTTTTAATCGCCGCCTGCAAGCGCGAGAGAATTGACACGCTCAAACAGGCGATTCAGCTTGCGGGAAAAAATCCCGTCGCGATTGATGTTGACACATTCGCCTTGCAAAACTGTTACGAAATAAATTACCAGCCGAGCGATTCTGAGGTTGTTACATTATTAAATATCGGCGCCTCAACGATGAACGTCAACCTCGTTAAAGGAAATAATTCGCTTTTCACGCGCGACATCACCATCGGCGGAAGCCAATTCACAGACATTTTGCAGAAAAACCTCGGTCTCAGCTTTCAGCAAGCCGAAGCCGTCAAGCGCGGCGTAACGGAAGGCGCGAACATCGAGGAAAAATCCATTGAGCCGCTGATGAACAACGTTACGGAAATGGTTGCGATGGAAATCCAGAAAACTTTCGATTTTTACCGCGCTACTACAGAAGATGAAAACCTCGTCGTGCAGAAAATTTTGATTTCCGGCGGCGGCTCGAAATTAAGCGGTTTGGCGGAAGACCTCTCGGCGCGTCTTGAGCTTCCGGTGGAAGTTTTAGACCCGTTTCGTCAAATCAAAGTTGATACTCGAAAATTCGACCCGGATTATCTGAGCGAAATTATGCCGGAAATGGCGGTTGCCGTCGGACTTGCAGTTAGGGGAGTGGAATTAAGATGATAAAAATTAATCTTTTACATTCGGTAACGGAAAGAAACAGCGGCGCGGTCGCTTCGGTTGAGCGAAAGGTCGCCAGCCCGGTATCGCGCTTGCTTTTGATGAGTTTGGTTGTCGGCGTTTTGCTGGCGGCGGTTATCGGCTGGGACATTATCAGCACGCAACAGGCGAAGGCGGAAGCCGAACGTCAGCTTGCGGAGCAAAAGAAAATCGAAGGCGAACTTCAAGCCGTGATTGCCGAACAGAAAGAACTCGAACAAAAAATCCAGAATATTGATTTGCGTATCGAAGCTATAAAGAAGCTTCGCGCCTCGCAAGCCGGTCCGAGCGCAGTGCTTGAAGCGCTCAAAGAAAGAATCACGATGGTTCCGGGAATTTACCTGTTAGGCGTTGAACAGTCGGGCGAACAGTTGACCATTAAAGGTAATTCCGAAGATGAAGCTCAGGTGACGCAGTTCGGTCGCAGTCTTGAATTTTCGGGCGGGCTTTTCTCGAATTTGAATATCGAAACGCAGAGAAAAGCCGCGCCGAATCAACCGACGAAGACTGCCGCGCCCGGTCAGGAAGCTCCGCCGCAGCTTGAAATCGTCGAATTCACCATCCGCACGGCTTATACGCCGTCGAAAGCAGCCGCTTCA
>DATHTS010000420.1:0-1858 GCA_035462935.1 Pyrinomonadaceae bacterium | reverse complement strand
GAGTTGAAGGAGCAACGCGGCGTTTTCAAATCGGAGAAGAAAGAGAAACGCCGCGAATACCGGATCATATTCTAGAAGTAATTCTTGAAAATATGCCGCGAGATATGAAGGACGGATTCCGAAGATTTGCCAAAGCCGAGCGGCTTTTTATCATTCGTCTGGACAACAAGGCTGTGAAACTCGCCCGGCAAAAACGCGAAAGCTGGATTAAAACCGAAGCGGAACTGCAAAGCCTCGCGGAAGATACAGGCGGAATGTTTCAAGCGCCCGAAGAAACCGAAACAATGTGGAAATTCGCTCTGGAAGTTGCCAAAGCAATCGGCTCGCAATATGTAATCACTTACACGCCGACCAAGCCTTTTGCGGATTCACCGAAAGGCGAAGCGCGAAAAGTGCGCGTCAGCACGCATTGCGACGGAGTGCAAATTCGCTCGAGGCACAAAATTATTGTCGGCGAAACCAGCCGACAATAAAATATATGAAATTGGCTTTTGGGAAGCGAGAATATATGGAAAAATTTATTTCAAGCCTCTTAACAAAACCGCGTCGTGAAGCCAGCCGCCCTGGACGAAGGCGGCATTTTTCCCGTCAGGCGCGAGCGCCAAGCCGGATGTTTCGGATATTTCCTCGTCGCCGAAATTGGCGATTTTTCGCGGCGCTTTTCCGTCAAGCGGCTGCAGCCATAAAGTATTATTTTTATATTCGATGTCGGCTAAAATATACGCCAGATTTCTGCCGTCCGGCGACCAATCGAGGTCAATCAATCTGGGGCTTTGATCGGCGAGTTTGAAGGTTTTGACGGGTTGCCCGTCGGGAAGCGAGACAATCATCAAAATATTCTCATTGCCTTGCTTTTCCTGCAAAGCGATTTGCGAGCCGTCGGGCGAGACGGAATAACGACCATTTATTCTATCCCAAACCAACTGCTCTTCGCCGCCCTCGGTCGGAACCCGCCAGAGAACTTTTTGCAGTCCCGCATGGTAGTAAAGCCATTTGCCGTCGGATGAAACCGAAACCGGGAAACCGCTCGTCTTTCGGGTGATTTGGATTTGATTGCTCCCGTCGGCGTTCATTCGCCAAACCTGAGCCTCGCCGGTCCGGTTCGATGCGAAAAATATCCGGTTGCCGTCGGGCGAAACTACCGGCGCGCTCTCATCCGCCGCGTTATTCGTCAGTTGTCTTTGCTCGCTTCCGTCCGCGTTAATGCTCCAAATTTCGTCGTTGCCCGACATTACCGATGGAAAAACAATCTTTCCGTTCGGCGCGAAAGCAGCCCACGAACCGTCTGCCAGCATCTTCGGTTTGGCTGAAGGATTTTCCATATTCAAAAGATATATACGAAAATTCTGCTTAACGTGTGTGGAAACTAAAACGCTCGCGTCTTTGCTTAAGCTTAAATTGAAGTAAGTTTCCGAATCTTTCGTCAGCGGCGTCGCCTCGCCTGAAGCGAGAGAAACCTGCCAGATGCGAAAATGCTTATTGGGAACTCGCGCCGCCGTCATAAGCAAACCGCTGCCATCGGGAAGACAGACTAAATTCTTGATGTTAAAAAATTTCTCCGCGCTTAGCTCGCGTTCCTTTCCGCTTTCAATATCAACAACCGATAAGCCGAATTCATTGGCGGCGTTTCTCGATTGCCCGACGGCGAACACGATGGTTTTTCCGCCAGGTAAAAAGTCATGGTCGGCAATGCGGAAGGGGTGCGGGCGCGAGAGGAGTTTTCTTTCATTTTTTCCGTCCGTCGAATCGGCAATCCACAAAGAGCAATTTTCATCTTCCCGGTAATAGCAGCGGACAAAAGAAATTTTTCCGCCATCAGGCGAGACGCTTATCCAACCCTGCGTTTCCGCCGCGATTT
>DATHTS010000419.1:0-5183 GCA_035462935.1 Pyrinomonadaceae bacterium | reverse complement strand
AAGATTTGACAAGAGTTTCAAGCAGTTTTTGGTGCGGCTTAGGTCGCCAATGCCGGTTTTCATTTAAAAATTCGCGAACTTCGGGAATCATCTCCAGAACTTTTTCAATCTGCATCTGGTCGGAAATTCCGGCGGGTGTTTCGGCGTTGTATTCCAGAAATTTGAAATCCTCGCCGCTTAGAAAACTATCCAGACGACTCGAATTTGAAACGCCCGGGTAACCGGGATTGATTCGCGCCATTCGTTCCTCGGCTTCGGACAAATCCAGCTCGCTTAAAATCTCCTTATTTTCCAGCGCCGCTTGTGTCATCCGCTCAAACGCTTCGACTAAAATCTCGGCTGCCCGCGTGATTTTTTCGTATCTTTCCCGCGAAAAGAAATGCGGGCGGAGAAACGGGCAGAACGGTCGTCCGTCGTCTAAAATTCCCAATTCATATTGCGCGGCGTTTAATTTCTCGAAAAGCGGCTGATTAAAACGATGCGCGGAATAGATTTTTTCTTCCAAGCGGCGAATTTTTGCTTCGAGTTTTTCATTCATAATTCTATAATGTAAAATAAATTTCATATAAAACGAAGTTTTTTCGGATAATTGAACGGTCAAGATGAAAACTTTGCTTCTTTTATTTTCACTGTTTAATTATTGAATTTTCCTGTTATACTGAAAATATGCCTGCAACTTCGGCGCAAGAGGCGTCGTAATGGTTCTGGCAAAAGTTCTTTTTACATCGGAATTTAGGAGCAGATAGAAAAATGGGATTATGGGCAAGAATTAAACGTTTGTTTCGCGCTTCGACGGGCGCGGCTTTGGACAAGATGGAAAATCCTGAATTAGTACTTCAACAAACAATTCGGGATATGCGCGATCGCGTGCCGGAACTGAACAACTCCGTCGCGCAGGTAATGGCGACCGAGCGGCTTTTAGCTAAAAATCAGGAAAATCTTGAAAGACAGGTCGTTGACCTTGACTCGAAAATCAAGGCGTCGGTCAAAATGGGGCGCGACGATATTGCCACGGCTTATATCGGTCAATTGCAACAAGCGCAAATTGATTTGGAGCGAACCGGAGCGCAGCTTGAACACGCTCAACTTGCTTCAAAACAAGCCCTAAAAGCCCGCGACAATTACGTTTTGAATATGAAAAAGCGCAGCGCGGAAGCGATGCAGCTTATCAGCGCGTCGAAACAAGCCCGCCTGCAGGAGCAGCTCGCGCAAACGATGGAAACTTTTAACATCGGCGACGACGCTTCCACGTTTAACGAAATGCGGGAGAAAATTGACCGCCGCGTTGCCGCCGCCGAAGCCAAGCTCCAACTCGGCACAAGCTCGGTTGATTCGCAAATGCAGGATATCGAGCGCGAAGCGATGGATATTCAACTGCACGACAAACTGCTCGAATACAAACAGCAAATGGGTTTGCTCGGTGAAGGCTCAAAAACGACCGGAAAGCAAATTTCCGCCGCTTCCGAAGTAAAGGATGAGGAAATGCTCGAGCAAGTTTTGCTTCAGGAATCGAACGAAAGAACCGATTCAAAAAATTAGTTTTAAGGAAACAATTCAGCTAAACTCAAACGTGAGAATCGGCATCTACTAATAGTTATGGCAGATTTAGCGAAATACAAGCAGGAAATTGACCGATACAACACCACATACGCCAAAGAAGCGCTAAAAGAACCCGCAAATTTTTGGGGATTAGCCGGCTTTGCGGTTGCCGCCGCCTACACACAGAGTGTAATCCCGCTCGTCGTTGCCCTGTTTTTCGAGATTGTTTATATGCTGATTCTGCCGAATCTCCCCGCTTACCGGAAACTCGTCAATCAACGCGAGCGAGAACGCATCATCGCTTTAAATAAATCCACCCGTGAAAAATTGATAAAATCCTTCACGCCGCGCGAACGCGAAGCCGTCGAGTATCTTCGCTGGCAGAAGGATAAAATCATGGAAAATTACGTGAAATTTACCGGCGCGAGAGAATTGCCTACAAATCTTCATTCGCTTGATCAGCGATGGGAAGATTTCGTGGATTTACTCGACGTTTACCGCCGCCGCAAACAGCATCTGAAATCAATTAATCGCCAAGCCGTTCACAATCAGCTTTCACAGGCGTATCGCGCCGCCGAAAATGCGGGCGATGAAAAAACGAAACGTATTCAGCAAACGAACGTCGAGATTTTGAAACGCCGTCTGGCTTCGTTTGACGAACTTGAAAGAAGCGTCAAGTTAGTCGAAGGGCAGTTGCAGTCAATCGAAAACTTTTTCGGTTATCTAAATGATGAAATCGTCACGATGTCCACGCCCGAAAAATTCTCGCTGCTCGATTTTGAACAGCTTTCCGATTCGATTGCGATGACCAAACAGATGCTCGATGCAACGTCTGATTCAGTCGGCGCGCTCGACGCCTACAACCGCGAGATGGGAAATTACGAGTTGCTTCCGAATTCGAGTCAATAAAAATGCAAAACACATCATTGATCGAGAAAATACAAAATCTTCCTCCTGAGACCAGAAATGAAGTGGAAGATTTTGTTGATTTTTTGGTCGAGAAACGTAAAGTTTTTGAGAAAAAAAAACGCGATGCCGAACAACTCGCATTTGCCGAAACTTATGCCGGAACCGAATTTGACCTTGACGAGGATTTGGAAGCTGCGGGCGTGGAGCATTTGCTGGAAACGATACCGGAAGAAGAATGAAACGCGGAGATGTTTATCCGGCAAATCTTGAACCTCGTTCGGGTTCGGAACAAAGAGGGCGGCGTCCGGTTGTAGTTATCTCCCACGATGCGTTAAATCAAATAAAAAACTGGCGTTCAATAATAGTCATCCCCCTTTCCACATCCCCTTTTCAAGCAAAGCGCAGTCTAACTATCGTGCCGATTTCACAAGGCGTCGCAAATTTATCAAAAGAAAGCGTTGCGCTTTGTCATCAAGTAACAACTCTTGACCGTTCAAAATTCGAGCAATATATCGGTAGTTTGCCTTCAAAAGTAATGAGAAAGATTGAAGAGGGACTGAAAGCCGCGATGGATTTATTTTAACCTTTCCCGCTTGCCACAAAATTCTCAATCAATTAAAATTAACGGTTTCGGAGCGTCTCCGAAAATCAAGCAATAATTTACTATCAAACTTTAGAAGAGGAATATACAAAAAATATGAAAAAAGTAGGTATTTTGGTCGGGCGCGAAGTAACGTTTCCCGAAGCGATTATTAACAGCATAAATGAAAAAGGAGACGGCGAAGTTACCGCCGAAATGGTTAAAATCGGCGGTATTCGAATGGACGAAGGAAAGCGATACGATGTGGTAATTGACCGCATTTCGCACGAAATCCCGTATTACCGCGCGACTTTGAAGCGGATGGCGCTCGAAGGAACACACATCATTAACAATCCTTTCTGGTGGTCGGCTGATGATAAGTTTTTTAACTATTGTTTAGCCGACAAACTCGGCGTGGCGATTCCGAAAACGGTTCTTCTGCCGCAGCATTCATACATAAAAGATATTTCCAGCGAATCTTTAAGAAATTTGGAATTTCCGATTGACTGGGAAGGAATCGTCGAATATGTCGGCTTCCCCGCTTTTCTGAAACCCTTTGACGGCGGCGGCTGGAAAAACGTTTCGAAAATTCATTCGCTCGAACAGCTCTGGTATGAATACAATCAAACCGGGACGCTTTGTATGACTTTGCAGGAAGGCATCGAATACGATCAATTCGTTCGCTGCTACTGCGTCGGCAAAGAAAAAGTTTTGATTATGCCGTATGACCCGTCGAAGCCGTATTTGTCGGGAATGCAGTATGTAAATGTCGAAAACTATTTGACGCCGGAACTTCACGAAAGAATCGAAAAAGATGTCAAAACCATCTGCAACGCGCTCGGCTATGATTTGAACACGGTCGAATTTGCGATTAAAGACGGCGTTCCTTACGCGATTGATTTTATGAATCCCGCGCCGGACGCTGAACTCGCTTCCGTCGGCGAATACAACCACAATTGGATTGTCAACGAAATGACCGATTTTATTTTCAGGAAATTGGAAGAAGGTTTTGATAAACCGGAATATAACTGGGTTTCAATGCTTAATCCGTCTACTGAAAAAGCTAAAAAAACAGGAACTGCCAAATCAACGAAAGCCGTTTCAAAGAAAAAGAACGAACCCAGCGACAAGAAAACTAAGGCTAAAAAGGCTTCAAACGGCGAATAAGAAACAAGCTTTTATATAAAAAAGAAGTCGTATTTAGAACATTTTTGGTATAAAGCAAAAATAAAACCGAAACCCGAAGGAAATAAGAGTGCGCAATTTCCACACTTTTATTTCCTTCGGGTTTCCGCACTCTTTGTTTATTCAAAAAACTGTAGCCGAAAGCCGATAACCTGATTCCACTAACCTTACAGTTATCGGCTTTAAACTTTCAGCTATTCCGAATATGGAAATGCCTGATTATACTTCTTATGCCTGACAAGTAGAATTACAAGTGGTTGCGCCATTCGCGACAGTGCATATACATCCGTTTGGACAAGCATCCGGACACCCCGCCAAACTGCTGCAAGCACATCCGCCCGCTTGCGCGCAAGGCGATGACAAAGTACAAGTACAAGCCGGATTCGCACAAATTGTTCCTGCCAGTGCTGCCGTCGGCGCCGTCAGCGATGTAATAATCGGCAATGCGATCATTGCTCCCAGCCCGATTCTCTTTAACGCTTCTCTTCTCGTTTGTCCTTCAAATACTACTTCTACCGGCGCTTCCAGCAATTCTCTTTTTCCAAGCTGTTCTATCGCCAGCCAGATCATCTCTTCCGAAACCGGTTTCCCTGACTCTCGCTGACATTTTTTGCCTATTTCCACGACAGAGTTTTTTCCATCGCAGGATTTCCACACAAATGCCGCCGTTTCATTCAAACAGTGAGCGCGATTGGTTCTTAAATCATAAACCAACACTTCATCCGATACTTCCTGAACTACTAATTCCGCTTTCCGTGCTTTGGGAATCATCAAGCCTTTCATTTTTTCTCCTCCAACCCTTAATTTATTAAATATAAAATTTATCCAAAACCGAAATTGTTTTAATTTACCTTGTAAATAAAAAATAAAGAAACTTTTTATTTTTCAGATGTCCGGGACGCAGACACCAAGTAAATTGCCGAGAATTTTAGATAACAAGTGAAAATTTCAATTTTCAGAAAGATTCTAA
>DATHTS010000418.1:0-1758 GCA_035462935.1 Pyrinomonadaceae bacterium | reverse complement strand
AACTTTCCGAGCGGCAAATTTTAACTCTTCAATCTCGAGTTTCCCGCTCAAACGGAAAACCTCGCTCATATTGTAAGTTGAAGATTCGGTTTCCATTTGAGCCAAAAACCACAACCGCTGCTGGGCGAAAGAAAGCGGAATTACTTCCGGTCTTTCAATTTTGGTTAAATCATTCGTTGAAGCAAATTCTGTTTGGCGCTGATAAAGCTCTGTTTTTTTCGCAACTTCTGCCACAGTCGGCGCTTCAAAAATTGCTCTCAGCGGGATTTCCACTTTGAAAGTCTTTCGCAGGCGGGCGATTATGCGGCTTGCCAGCAGAGAATGACCGCCGAACTCGAAGAAATTATCGTTAATACCGACGCGGCTAAAACCCAAAACTTCCGCAAAAATTTCGGCGATTAATTTTTCGGTTTGATTGCGCGGCGCGGCATAATCTTTTTCAACGGCAAAAGCCGATTCATCCGGGACGGGCAGACTCTTCCGATCAATTTTGCCGTTTGGTGTAAGCGGCAAAGAATCAATCATCACAAAAGCCGCAGGCTGCATATAATCCGGCAATTTCTCTCTGGTCAACGCACGCAATTCTTCAATGAGAGAATCAGATTTTTGTCGGGCGACAATATAAGCAACCAGGCGAATCTGCCCCGGCTGATCTTCGCGCCCGATTACCGAGCATTCGCGGACATTTGGATTACTTATTAATGATGCTTCGATTTCGCCGAGTTCGACACGATTTCCGCGAATTTTTATCTGAAAATCCTGTCGTCCGAGACATTCCAATCTTCCATCCGGCAGCAAACGCGCATAATCTCCGGTTCGGCAAACCCGTTGAATATTTTTTGAGCCGGAATCGTCTTCGATAGATAACTCAATAAATTTCTGTTCGTTTAATTCCGGGCGATTCAGGTAACCGCGCCCTAAACCGTCGCCGCAAACATAAATTTCACCGGCTTCGCCGGAAGCGACCGGCTGCTGATTTTCATCGAGCAAATAAATCTTGGTGTTGGAAATCGGGCGACCGACCGAAACTGCTCTGACCTCTCCGATTACATCTTCTTCCGTAACATGATTGAGCGAAATAATGCCGCTGGTTTCGGTCTGCCCGATCATATGAATGTGCTGTGCCGGATGTTTGAATTCAAACATCCACGTTGCCGGAATGTCCGATAAAAGCGGCTCGCTCGCCGAAACGATTAGACGCAGATTTTTGTTTAATAATTCCTTTCTCCGCTCCGTTTCCAATTCAAGCAACGCATTCATACAATACCTTTGAAATGAAGGCACTGCGTCAAAAACGGTTACTGATTCTTGCTTGACGAGTCGAAATAAAGGCAGCGGATCCATTCTTTGTTCTTCATCGGCAATAACAACGCTCGCCCCGTGCGCCAGCGGAAACAGCAAATGTCGGCGCGATGATGAAAAAGCGATTGACGCCAAATGTAAATATCTGTCGTCCGGCGTGAGACAAAATTCCTGTTGGAGCGCCTGAACGTAGTGCGCCAAGTTTGCCTGTGTCAGCATCGCGCCTTTCGGTTTGCCCGTGGAACCGGAGGTGTAAATCACATAAGCCAGATTTTCAGAATCTGCGACGGGCGGCGGGTTTTCCGTCGGGTTTTGCGCGATGATTTCCCAATCCGCGTCAAGCAGGATTTTTTCAGCTTCGGATGACTGCAAATAACCCGATTTTGTAACGATAAACGGCGCTGCCGTGTCCGCCAACATAAATTCAATTCTTTCAACCGGATACGCCGGATCAAT
>DATHTS010000417.1:0-3329 GCA_035462935.1 Pyrinomonadaceae bacterium | reverse complement strand
GTTTGCGGCATAGCCAAAACCGAAGAAGCGAAAATCACAGGAATAACGCCGCCCATATTGATTTTCAAAGGCAAACTGGTTTCCTGTCCTCGATAAACCTGACTTCCGACCCGGCGGCTGGCATAGCTTATCGGGATATTTCTTCGCGCCGATTCGACATAAACAATCAAAGCGGTCAAAGCAATCATCGCCGCGACCATAAATATTACGCCGAGAGTCTGCATCGGATCGCCGCCCGCGAGCCTGCCGGAAACCTGCGTAACCGCGCTCGGAAGACTGATGACGATACCGGCAAAAATCAAAAGCGAAATTCCGTTGCCGACGCCGCGCTCTGTGATTTGTTCACCGAGCCACATTACGAAAACCGTTCCCGTCGTTAGGGTAACGACAATCATTCCTGTCGCCCACCAATTACTGGGACTAATCTGGTTGCTTTGCAGCCAGGTGGCAACGAAAAACGTCTGGATGGCGCATAAAACAACCGTTCCGTAGCGCGTCAACTGGTTGATTTTCTGTCGCCCGACCTCGCCTTCTTCCTGCATTTTCTTGATCGGCGGGTAAAGCACGGTCATCAACTGCATAATAATTGACGCCGTAATGTAGGGCGTTACGCCGAGCGCGAAAACCGAAATGCTGCGAAAATTTCCGCCGGAAAACAAATCGAGAACGCCGAGAAGAGTTCCGGCGACATCGTTCCAAACTTCTGCGAGCCGCGCCTGATTAATGCCCGGCGCTGAAATATGCGCTCCCAGGCGATAAATCGCCAGCATCGAAAGCGTAAAAATAATACGCTTCCGTAGCTCGGGAATCTTGAACATATTTTGGACGGCGTTGAAAAACTTTTCCATAATTTTCCTTTAGAGATTTTTAGCTTGCGGCTTCAGCCGTCTTGCTTTTTTCAATTTGAGTTACGGTTCCGCCCGCGTTTTCGATTTTTTCTCTGGCAGATTTGGTGAAACGATGCGCGGAAATTTTCAAGGCTTTCGAAATGTCGCCGTTTCCTAAAACGACAACATCGTGCTTGGCTTTTTTAATCAGCCCGCGCTCGTGCAGAATTTCCGGCGTAACTTCATCACCGGCATTGAAACTTTCTTCAATCTTTGCCAGCGTAACTTCCAGCCATTCTTTTTTGAAAATGTTGGTAAATCCGCGCTTCGGCAAACGGCGCTGAAGCGGCATCTGACCGCCTTCAAAACCGATTTTGCGCGAATAGCCCGAACGCGATTTTTGTCCTTTGTGTCCGCGACCGGCGGTTTTGCCAAGTCCTGAACCCGGTCCGCGCCCGACACGCTTTTTCTTATGCGTGCTGCCCTCAGCCGGTTTTAAATTATTTAATGATAAAGCCATTTTTCTTTCCTCTAATTTGTTAATCGTTAGGGGTCAATTGTTAATTGTAGCCGTTCAGGACGGAAATTAACAATTTACCGCTAACGATTAACCATTAACAGAATAATTTATTCGACAATTCTCAAAAGATGCGGAATTTTCGCCACAACGCCGCGCATCGAAGGCGTGTCGGGGCGCTCGACGGTTTGATTTAATTTGGTGATTCCCAAACTTTTAACCATCTTTTTTTGCTTATCGGAATAGCCGATCATACTCCGGTAATACTGAATCTTGATTGTTCCGCCGTTTTCTTGATTTTCTTTCTGATTCTTAGCCATTTTCTTTTTAGTTAGTTGTTCGTGGATAGTTGTTAGTCGTTTTTCAATTTTCAACGAACAACTATCCACAAACAACTAACAAATCCGCAAATTATAAAATTTCACTTAATTCTTTTCCGCGCATACGGGCTACATCAACCGGATCTTTCATTTTCATCAAACCGTCGAATGTAGCGCGAAGGACGTTGTGCGGGTTGCTCGAACCGAGAATTTTCGTTCTGACGTTATGCACGCCCAGCGACTGCATCACGGCGCGAACCGCGCCGCCGGCAATCACGCCCGTTCCTTCTTTCGCGGGTTTTATCAAAACTCTTCCCGCGCCGTATTCGCCAAGCATCGGATGCGGCAAAGTTCCTTCGATAAGCGGAACGCGAATCAAATTATTCTTCGCCGCTTCGACGGCTTTTTTGATTGCGTTCGGAACTTCCTTGGCTTTGCCCGTGCCGAAACCGACGTGACCGGCTTCATCGCCGACGACGACCAGCGCGGCGAATGAAAGATTTTTACCGCCTTTTACGACTTTTGTAACACGGTTGATCGAAATCAACTGGTCTTTCAAAATCAAACCTTGTGGAGAAATTCTCTGATTATTATTCATTTTCTTCTGTTTCTTCTTTTGCTTCCGCGTCCTTCTTATTCAAACCGGCTTCGCGCGTCGCGTCAATCAAAGCCTTCACGCGCCCGTGATAAAGATAGCCTCCGCGGTCATAAACAACCTGCGAAATCCCCGCTGCCAAAGCGCGTTCCGCAACGGTTTTGCCGACTTTCTGCGCCGCTTCAATATTGCCGCCGGTTTTTCCTTTCAGTTCATCTTCAACGGTTGAAGCCGACGCCAGCGTGCGACCGCTTTTATCGTCAATCACCTGCGCGTAAATGTGATTCAAGCTGCGAAACACCGCCAGACGCGGGCGTTCAGCCGTTCCCTGAACTTTTTTACGAATGCGACCGTGAACCGCACGGCGAATATCTGCTCTACTCTTGTTCATAAATTCAGATTCCAGATTCCGAATTCCAAATTCCAAACTCCAAACTAATCTGGAATCTGAAATCTGGAATTCGGAATTTATTATTTAGCCGCTTTACCCGGCTTCAGACGATAAAACTTATCGGCATAACGAACGCCTTTGCCTTTGTAAGCGTCCGGTTTGCGTAGGCGATGGAGTTCCGCCGCCACTTGTCCGAGTCTCTGCTTATCAATTCCGCTTAAAGTCAGCGTCGTTTGATATTGATTGATACTTGTTTTTGTCGGCAAACGTTCCGCTTTGGCTTCGATTCCTTCCGGCAAATTATATTCAACCGGATGAGAATAGCCGAGCGCGAAAACGATTTTCTTGCCCTGCACGTCAACTTTGTAACCGACTCCGACAATATCCATCTGTTTGGAAAAGCCTTCGGTTACGCCGACCACGGCATTGTTTGCCAAAGCCCTGGCAAGACCGTGCAAAGCGGCAAAATCGTCGCTCTGACGTTCCGCAACTAATTCCCCTTCTTCCATCTTAAAGGTGATGCCGTCCGGAACCGGAGTCTTCAAAGTTCCCTTTGAACCTTTAACTTCCAATTCTTCCTTATTAATATTGACGGTTACGCCCGACGGTATTTTTATCGGTTTTTTTCCTACACGCGACATAATTCTTCTTATTTCAAATTCCAAATTCCAAATTCCAA
>DATHTS010000416.1:0-2964 GCA_035462935.1 Pyrinomonadaceae bacterium | reverse complement strand
AATGTTGATCTGCCGCGACGTGCGCTGTTCGTATTCCTTGATTTCCGCGTTAACGTCAACCGCGCCGGATGCGACTTCCGCGCCGCGCAGAACTTTGATGTCCGCGCCTTCTAGTTTTTCCCGCGTCAGCGTTTCGCCTTTTTTGGCGATCACGTCTTTGCCGTCGGTCAAATCTTTCGTCAAGGTGCGACCTTCAAAAAGCTCGTAAATACGCTGATTGCGCTGCTCGGTCAAAATACGGATTTCGTCCTCAAGGTCGCGCCGCAAAGCGTCTTCTTCGAGCGCCTCGATGTCGAGCGAACGCTCGTCTTTTTCCTGACCTTTTCGCGTAAAGACCTGCACGTCAACGACCGTTCCGTCAATTCCCGGAGGCGCGGTTAAAGAAGCGTCTTTTACGTCGCCCGCCTTTTCGCCGAAAATGGCGCGAAGCAGTTTTTCTTCCGCCGTCAGCTGTGTTTCGCCCTTCGGCGTAACTTTTCCGACGAGAATCGAGCCGGGTCTTACCTGCGCACCGATACGAATAATTCCCGATTCATCCAAATCGCGGAGCATAACTTCGCCGATATTCGGAATATCGCGCGTAATTTCTTCAGGTCCGAGCTTCGTATCGCGGGCTTCTATTTCGAGTTCCTCGATGTGAATCGAAGTGTAATAATCTTCCTTCACAAGACGCTCCGAAACCAGAATCGCGTCCTCAAAGTTGTAGCCGCGCCAGGGCATAAACGCCACCATAACGTTGCGACCCAAAGCGAGTTCGCCGCGGTCGGTGCAAGGTCCGTCGGCAATAACCTGACCTTTTTTAACTCTTTCGCCGACCGAAACAATCGGACGCTGATTGATACAGGTGTTTTGGTTCGAGCGTTTGAATTTTACAAGGCTGTAAATATCCGCCGTAACCTCGCGCGAAATCGTGCCTTCAACCTGATGCTCGGCTTTAACGATAATGCGTTCCGAGTCAATATAATCAACCAAGCCGTCGCGTTTTGCTACTACCACCGCGCCTGAATCCCGCGCTGCAATGCGCTCCATTCCCGTTCCGACATACGGCGCTTCGGCGCGGAGCAGAGGAACGGATTGGCGCTGCATATTTGAACCCATCAACGCGCGGTTCGCGTCGTCGTTTTCCAAAAACGGAATCAAGCTCGCCGCCACCGAAACAAGCTGTTTCGGCGAAACGTCCATATATTGAATTTCGTCACGCGAAGACGTAATGAATTCGCCTTTGTGCCGCGCCGCGTTGCGCTCGTTCACCAGATTGCCTTTTTCATCCAGAACGATATTTGCCTGTCCGATGACGTATCTGTCTTCTTCCCAAGCCGTTTGATAAAACGGATACGGCTCGAAATCGGCTTGACGCTTGTCTTTTTTCAGCTTTGCGTTCGCCTCTTCTACTTCTTCGAGCGGAATGTGCGAATGCGGCTTCAAACCGGTGTCGCCGCCGTTGATGATTTTTACATATTCGATGACGCGACCGTTTTCCACCTTTCGATACGGCGATTCGATAAATCCGAATTCGTTTATCCGCGCAAAACAGGAAAGCGATGAAATCAAACCGATGTTCGGACCTTCAGGAGTTTCAATCGGACAAATGCGCCCGTAGTGCGTCGGATGAACGTCGCGGACTTCAAATCCGGCGCGTTCACGCGAAAGACCGCCCGGTCCGAGAGCCGAAAGGCGACGCTTGTGCGTGATTTCCGAAAGCGGATTGGTTTGATCCATAAACTGCGAAAGCTGTGACGAACCGAAAAACTCGCGGACAGCCGCCGTTACCGGCTTCGCGTTGACCAAATCGCGCGGCATCGTCGTGAACATATCCTGCTGAATGGACATTTTTTCCTTGATGGCGCGTTCCATTCTTTCCAAACCGATGCGGAATTGATTTTCAAGAAGCTCGCCGACGGCGCGCACGCGGCGATTGCCCAGATGGTCAATATCGTCCGGCGTGTAATGGTCGCTGTCGCGCTTCATACGCAAAAGATAGTTGACAACCTCGATAAAATCTCCGGCTACCAAAAGCGGATTTTCAATCTGATCGCGGTCGGGTCTGCCCATTTTGATATTGAATTTCAAACGTCCGACACGCGATAAATCAAAGCGTCGGGGATCGAAAAACATTCCTTCGAGCAGACGATAGGCGGTCGGCACGGTCGGCGGATCGCCCGGGCGCATTTTGCGGTAAATTTCCAGCAATGCGTCAACCGGTTTCGTTATCGTGTCCTTCTTCAAGGTCTGCATCAGCACTTCGCCAATTACGTCTTTTTCCGGGAAGAAAACCGCGAAACCTTCCAGGTTTTCTTCGACAAGCTGCTGCAATTTGGCGGAGGTAAGCGGCGTTCCGGCTTCAACCAAAACCTCGCCCGATTCGGTATTGACAACATCATCAAGCGCGAATGCGCCTTCAAAGTCATTTGCCGAAACTTCGACCTGTTCAATGCCAAGATTTTTCAGTTCACGCAAAGCCGATTTGGTAATTTTTTTGCCGGTTTTGACGATATCTTCGCCTTTATTCTTAATATCCTCTTCCGCGCGCATTCCGGTCAGGTTTGTTTCGCCTTCATCTTTGACCCTGACGAAAAGTCTGCCTTTATCAATGCGCACTTCATCCGAAACGTAAAACAAGCGCAAGATGTCGGCGTTGCTATACTCGGCGTTTTTAACGATTTCTTCCAGAATCTGGTCGGAAACCGTTTTCATATCCACCTGCGGCTTGAGCCACAAGCCGAGCGCGCGCAGGAAAATCGTCGCCAAAAGTTTACGCTTGCCGAGACGAGCGTAAAGAATTCCCTTCTGGTCGTATTCGAATTCGACCCACGAACCGCGATACGGAATGATTTTCGCCAAAAAGTTGTCGCGCTCGCCCTTGAAAAACACGCCCGGCGAGCGGTGCAATTGCGAAACGATAACGCGCTCGGTTCCGTTAATAACGAAAGTTCCGTTTTCGGTCATCAAGGGAATTTCCCCGAA
>DATHTS010000415.1:0-1795 GCA_035462935.1 Pyrinomonadaceae bacterium | reverse complement strand
TCATTTGAATAAACGACGAGATAAGAAAGCATCGGATTCCGCGCGTCTTCACGGCTGAAGTTTTGTGAAAAACCGGCGAAATTTCGAACTTCGGCTTCGACTTCACTGAGCGCGAGCGGACGCGCGTTTGCCGAAAGACGGGCGTTGAATCTGTCCCAGCCGAAAAGCGCCATACACGCTTCGATGTCGCGGCAGCCGGTCAAAGCGTTTCGCAGATGATTTTCGTCTAAATCCAAATAATAAAGCAGTTGATAATAACGCTTTCTGTTTTCCTCCCAATCTTTTAAGCCCGCGAAAACGTGCTGGTGGCGCGCCCAGAGAACCGCTTGCGGCGCAACGGTCGGCTGACTGTCGGCTTGCAGCGCTTCGAGATTCAGAGTGGTTTGATGTTTGGCGGCTTCGATGTTTTCTCCGGCTAGCTCGCGCAAGCGCCGATTTACAGGCATTGCTTCGTCGCGCCGGACATTTATATCATCCCAGAATTTACTCGTTTCCTTCGCTTCAATATAGCCCCAACCGACGGCGGCAATTCCCAAAACTGAAAGCAAAATAATAGAAAGAGTTTTTTTCGGGCTGATAAACTTTTGCCAAAATACCGCCGCGATTAACACGACCGCCAGCAAAACAACATAATTAATCGCGTAAAATTCGTAATGAAACGGCTGAAGCGAGCGTCCGGTCAGGATTTGTTGATTGAAAACCAAACACGGCGCCGCCGCAAACGCCGCGATAAAATACGCTTTTTTTTCCTTGAGGTCGGTAAATCTTTGCCAGAGAGCAAAAGTTAAGAGAATTAAGATAAGGTATCCGATTATCTCAACACTTCGCAGCAAATCCGGTTGACGGGTAAAAACAAGCAGCTGCGCTTTGTCCATTGTTTGGTTGCGGCTTGCTAAAAGCAAAGCGTAAGGCACGAGCGAGAGAACGCAAAACGCGGCGGTTATCGCCAGAAATAGAAAATCCTTCCGCCGATTTTCCGTGCGAAACACCAATACAAAAAGCGTTAAGGCGAACAAAACCGCCGCCGCTGAAGTCCAGACGTAAAAGTAAGAGAAAACCGTCGCCGCGAAACACAGGCTCGCAAAAGCCGAATAAACGGCTCGTTTTTCCTTCGCCTCGGTTTTCAAACCGTTCCACAAACAGGCGAAAAAGGCGAACATAAACGGGAAGGCTAGGCTCGGAATATATCTTCGCAGAAACGGAAAAAAAGGATATGCGACGCCGTGCTCGTAAAACCCGTTTATCGCGCCGATGCCGACAATCATCGCGCTTCCGACCAGCACAATTAAAGTTCCGACCATCGCCAGCAAATGGTTTTCGCTTATCGAAACAATCAGCCAAAACAGCGCGAGCGCCGTCAGAAATGCCGAAACAGCCGAGAGAATCGGCATTACCTGCGGAACCGACAAACCTAAAATTCGGGCGGGAACGGCGACTAAATAAGCCGGAAAAAATTGAATGGAAAACAGCGATTCCGGCTGCGGGTTTTCCGCCGAATCATCGCGTCCCGTGTATGGATCGTTTTTGCGCGGTCTGCCGTCAATCAAGGCTTGCAGGTAAGAGGCGTAAGCCATCTCATCCAAATCATACGTGGCAAACGCGCCTTCAAAATCATCGCCGCGCAAATTTTGCAGATTTATTTGCGGGTAAACGGCGAAAAACGCGATAATCAAGCCCGCTAAGATACCAAGAAGCCAGCCCTTTCCAGTCATTGAACATTTATCATTGAACATTTATTATTAAGCAGACAACAAATAAACATTATCTTTGAATAAAAAACAAATGATAAATGATA
>DATHTS010000414.1:0-2955 GCA_035462935.1 Pyrinomonadaceae bacterium | reverse complement strand
GAAAGTTTCCTCCTCTTCGATGTCCCATTTCTGCCGGCTGTAATCCCAACTCCGTTCGCTTTCTCTTACCAGCCGAACTTTTCCTTTCGTTACGGGTTTCCCGAAAAGATAATCGGCGCGGATTTCGACTTCCGCCATATCCTGCGTCGGCAGATAAAACGCGCGGTCGGTTTTGGTTTTCACGACAAACTGCGGCAAATCGTAGCGCGAGACTTTGATCGTTTCATAGCCGATCTCGTCGCCGTCTTCGTCCTCGACGCTGATGCTGTAAGTTCCGAGCTTCGCGTTTTCGGGAATCTGCCACGAAACGGAGGCGATTCCGAAGTCGGAAGTTTTCACGGTTTCACGAAAAACAACCGTATCGCTTTCATCTTTAATTGAAAATTCAAGCTCGGCATCGCTGACGACCGTGTGCTCAAACGCGCCTTTCATCAAAAGCCCCCGCACATTTAAAGTCTGTCCCGGCTGATAAAGCGGCTTGTCGGTATTGATATAAATTCCGGCGTCTGAAACAAGCGCATTTATATCTTCCTCAATCTCGCGTTTTAAGCCGTATCTTTCACCCGTGATTTTCAATTCTCCGTCATCTTCAATTTTAGCTTCCGGCGGGATTTTAAACTCCAAAACCGCAAATCCGTCGGCATTGGTTGTTCCTTTCGCCGTCAATTTCAGCTCGCCGTCGTTTTCCTCGCTGTCAACATCGAGCGTCAATTCGCCCCTGATTTTGATATTTTTGACCGACTGATTGGTAAAAGGATGAACAGCGCGGGCGCGAACGCGATAATTCATTCCGGCGAAGATTTTATCCGAAGCGATCACGCGCAAATCGAAAATATCCTTGATAAGCTCGGAAAGCGAGATGACGCCCGATCTTTCGCCGATGCGGTAACGCAGGCGATACCAGCCGATTTCGTCTTCCGCCTGCTTCGGCAAATCGGCAAGAGGAACGGAAATTTTATAAGTTTCCTTTCCCTTTTTTATCCTGAGATTTTGCGTCAAGTTCGCACGGATTTTGTCTTCCGTGTCGAGCAGTTCAAGATTGATTGTGCCGTCAAAGCTTTTTGCCGGATTTTCCAAAACAATCGAAACATCCGCCGTTTTTCCATTTAAAACAATGCTCGATTCGGTTTCGTTCACAACTTGCGCTTTGGCGGGAAAAAGACACACCAAGCACACGACGAGCAGAGAGAAGATTCTGGTTCGCATCACGATTTCCTCTTTTTTTACTTTGATTTACGAAAGATTAAGCCTAATTGTCCTAATGGATGCGGCGAGTTTTTCGATTGGTTGCTTTGAAGGAAAAATTAAATTTTTGGAAATTTTTCAAAAACTTGGTCGGAAGAAATGAAACCACAGATGGACACGGAGGGACATGGATAAATTAAAGCTTGCGCCAAATTAAAATACTTTGAATTCAGGATTTAACTGCTGGAAATAATGGATAATGGAAAATGGATAATTGATAAATCTAAAGGCGAAACGCGCCCGTTATCAATTATCCACTTTCAATTTTTAATTATTTCAGCAGTTTTTCCTTCTTTCTAATTTTGTCCTCGCTTCAAATAAATTGATTTTCAAAATCTGTGTTTATCCCCGGTTCATCTGTGGTTTCATTTCACTTTAATGAATTTTGTCTATTCTCCGGCAAACAGGTAAAATAAACCTTGCCGAAAGGCGCTTTGCATTTGACGTTCTCAATAAAACCTTTTCTCAACCTTGGAAATTTTATGGCTGAAATTTCAGACAAATTGCCGGAAAACGCGCGGGGCAAATTTTACGTGGACAATCAATGTATTGACTGCGACGTTTGCCGCGACACTTCGCCGACAAATTTTACCCGCAACGATGAAAACGGCTATTCCTACGTTTATAAACAGCCCGAAACGCCCGAAGAATTCGAGCTTTGCGAAGAGGCGCTGATGGCTTGCCCGGTCGAGGCGATTGGGGATGATGGAGGTTAGAGACTAAGGCATCTGTTCAACAACATATCCGGCAGATTTCCTCGCCATTTCTTCGGAAGTTGAATGAATCGCAACGAAAATGTCATACTTTCTGAATTTTATTATTGTTGTCCAGATGTTTTTGTTTAGATTAGCCCAGATGATTCCTTCATTTCCAAAATTCTCAAGCGTCGTTTTCTCGACATTTTTATCCAGATTATTATCAAAAAGAGTGACCATCTCTTTAAATATTCCTTTGAAGGTTTCTTCTGGAGATGTTTTTCCGGGGTTAGGAATATCGGGTAATTTGTTAATGTGAATGCTAACGCGCTGTGTCCCTGATGATAGGCGAAAAACATAATCATATAGACCATTTTTACTTTGGAATTCTCTCGTTTCCCCCATTTTCCAATCTATTTCCGTTTGCTTTAACTTGTTTTCAAATGAAGTTATCCATAAAGGTTTATCTTGCCCTTGAGAGATTGTAGAGCAAAAGAAAGTAATAAAAAATAAGAATAAAAGTTTCTTTTTCATAATAGCCTTCCTTAATTCTTTTTTGTTTCAATCCAAACAGCTTTTCCATCCTTCCAAGTTGCCAGCGGATTTCCCGCGCGCTTGTGTATTTCGACGGTTTCGCGGACAGCGCGTTGCAAGGTTTCGGTGATTTGTTTTTCATCGGAAAAGATTTCTTCAATTTTATCCTTTCTGTCGTTTTGTTTTTTTTTATTTCTCTTTTCCATATTTTTCCATTAAATCCTGCCAGATTTTTTCGTTGAAAACCTTTTCTATTGTGTTTGATTTTCCTTTGGCGATCAATTTTAAATCGGCAATGTTCGAGTTGTCATAAAAATACCAACTATCCGCAATCGGCTGATAAAGCTTGAAAAAGTTATGTAAACCTTTTTCGTAACGTCTTGTAACTGTTTCCTTTGGAATATCATGTCCGCCCTGCCGCACTCTTTCCGCAACACGAAGAACGGCTAGTTCGGAATTTGCAAGCCACAGAAAAACCAGC
>DATHTS010000413.1:0-4159 GCA_035462935.1 Pyrinomonadaceae bacterium | reverse complement strand
CGCCAAATCGGTTATCGGCACGACCGGAAGATTCAGTTGCAGCGACTGCCAGCTTTCCCCGTCATTTGCCGAATAATACATTCCGGTTTCCGTTCCGGCATACAAAAACCCGCGCCGGTTCGGGTCGGCTCTGACGACGCGGGTGAAAGCGTCATTCGGAATGCCGCTGACAATCTTTTTCCACGTTTTTCCATAATCGGTCGTCTTGTAAATATACGGCTTGTAATCGTCCCATTTATACATCGTCGCGGCAAAATAAGCCGTTCCCGCGTCAATCGGCGAAGCCTCGATGGAATTTATCTGAATCCATTCGGGCATATTTTTCGGCGTCACGTTTTCCCAATTTTTTCCGCCATCGCGCGTCACATAAACCAAACCGTCGTCGCTTCCCGTCCAAATTACGCCTTGCTGAATGGGTGATTCGGCGACGGTGAAAATCGTGTCGTAATATTCAACGCTCGTGTTGTCGCGCGTAATTGGTCCGCCCGAATCGCCCTGCTTTGATTTATCGTTCCGCGTCAAATCCGGCGAAATCGCCTGCCAGCTTTGCCCTTCGTCCATCGAGCGAAATAGGATGTTTCCCGCCGTGTAAAGCGGATAAACTCCGTTTATTTTATGCGGCGAAAACAAAATCGGGTAGTTCCACTGGAAGCGATACTTCATCGTTTCCGCGCCCGCGCCCATCGGGTTTTCGGGATAAACGTTGACCGTGCGAACCTGTTTTGTTCGATGATCGTAGCGCGTCAGATACCCGCCGTAGCTTCCGGCGAAAACGATGTCGGAATTTTCGGGATGCGGCGCGATCCAGCCCGATTCGCCGCCGCCCACGTCATACCAATGCGTTTCGTTAATTCCGAAATCAGCCGTGCGGCTCGGGATTTTAACAGTTGAATTGTCCTGCTGCGCTCCGTAAACGTTGTAGGGAAAATCCTGATCAACCGTCACGCGGTAAAACTGCGCGGTCGCCTGATCCTGCTCCGTCCAGGTTCTGCCGCCGTTGAAGGAAACGTTAGCGCCGCCGTCATTGCCGTTTATCATTCGCTGGTTGTTGTCCGGCGCGATCCAGAGGTCGTGATTGTCCGCGTGCGGCACGCCGATGGTTGTAAAATTACGCCCGCCGTCGGTTGATTTGTGAAATTGAACGTTAGTGATATAAACCGTATCGGCATTTTGCGTGTCGGCGTAAACCCGCGTGTAATACCAAGGACGCTGGCGAATCGCCGCGCTGTCGGAAACGCGCGTCCAATTTTCGCCCGCGTCATCCGAGCGGTAAAGCCCGCCGTCTTTCGCCTCGATTATCGCCCAAACGCGATTTGAATTTACCGGCGAAACCGTCACGCCGACTTTGCCCCAAATTCCGGTCGGCAAGCCTTTGTTGTTTTTCAGTTCCGTCCAGGTGTCGCCGCCGTCGGTTGATTTATAAAGCGTGCTGCCCTCGCCGCCGCTGATCAAAGTCCAGGGCTTGCGCTGCACCTGCCAGAATCCGGCGTAAATCGTGTTCGGATTCGTCGGGTCTAAAATCAAATCAACCGCGCCCGTGTTCTCGTTTCTGTATAAAACTTTCTGCCAGGTCTTCCCGCCGTCTTTCGAGCGAAAAACGCCGCGCTCGTTGTTTGAGCCCCAGAGATGTCCCAACGCCGCAACATAAACAAGGTCAGGATTTTTCGGATGAACGCGAACGCGCCCGATCTGTCTTGTATCCGAAAGCCCGATATGCTTCCAAGTCTTCCCGCCGTCGGTTGATTTGTAAACGCCGTCGCCGTGCGAAACGTTGCCGCGCACGGGCGATTCACCCATTCCGACGTAAACGACGTTTGGATCGGATTCGGAAATCTCGACCGCGCCGACCGAGCCGGTCTTAAAATATTCGTCCGACACGGGAAACCAATTGACGCCGCCGTCGGTCGTTTTCCAAACTCCGCCGCCCGTCGCGCCGAAATAATAAACATCCGGCTGCGACGGAATTCCCGCAACCGCCGTCACGCGACCGCCGCGAAAAGGTCCGATCAGGCGGTATTGAAACTGCTTTAACGGGTCTTCGGTTTTCGGCGTCGGAGAAATCGCCGGAGTCGGCGAAGTCTGCGGCGGAGGCGCGAAACTCGGCGACGGAGTCGGCGTTTGCGCATCGAGCGAAACGAAAGAAACAAGCAAAAACGCAAAAGCCAGCAACAGCTTGACCTTCTGCGCGGAAACACAAAGCGGATTGAACATATTGGATTTTCCTTTTTGAAATAATCTGAACTGCTTAGTTGTGTGATGATTTTAATAGATGTTTCGAGAAAAGCAAAGGAAATCGAACGGCAGACTAAAATTTATGTCAGAAAATTTTTGCGGCGGATTAAAATAATGGAAATTTTGATTTACAACCCCGAAAAGGCAAAAGTCCCATTTCAATCTTAAAGAGTTTTTTTTTGGTTTCGTCCAATTTATTAGAACCTTGCCTGAAAAAACTTCGTAAGAGATTCTGACCCAAATCTAGAATCGGTCAGAAGGAGTAAGCTATAATGATTAATCAACGCAATTTTATTTCGTCCAAAATAATGTCAGGAATAAAAATTTTCCTTTTTATCGGAATGCTGATGAGTTTTACATCTGAAATTTCAGCCCAGCAACTTACCCCCGGTGATGCTGCCGAGCAGCGCGCCCGCGCTTATATCGAGGCGATTAATTCAAGTGATCGGGCGGCGTGGCGAAAATTTATCAATGAAAATTATTCAAAAGCCTCGCTCGAAAGAATGCCGCTTGAAGCGCGCTTGAATAATTTCGCCCGTATTTACGACGAAACGCGCGGCGGCAGTTTACAAAGCCTGCAGCGAATAAAGCCAAACGAGGTGGAAACAATCGTCAAAGCCAATCTTACCGGATTGGGTTTAGAGCTGGTTTTTCAGGTCGAAGAACAATCGCCTTTTTATCTGAGTTCAATCAGATTCCGCCCGCAAAACTTAGCGGGCAAGAAGTTATCCGATAAGGAAATGACTCAGGAACTCGACGCTTTTCTCAAAAAGCTGGGCGGCGCTGATGTTTTTTCAGGCACGGTTTTGCTGGCACACGGCGACCGCGTGCTGTTTGAAAAAGCTTACGGCGAAGCGAACAAGGATTTTAAAGCGCCGAACAACATAAACACGAAATTCAATCTCGGCTCGATGAATAAAATGTTTACATCCGTCGCTATCGCGCAACTGGTCGAAGCGGGAAAACTTTCGTTTGACGATCCGCTCGGGAAATTTATGCCGGATTTTCCCGATAAGGAATCGGCGGAAAAAATAAAAATCAAGCATTTATTGACGCACACTTCGGGTTTGGGAAATTATTTTAACCGCGCCTTTATGGAAGCCTCGCGCGCGCGTTTTCGAACGGTTGACGATTTTCTCGCGCTGACAAAAGACGAGAAAATGCAGTTTGAACCGGGAACGCGCTGGCAATACAGCAACACCGGGATGCTCGTCTTGGGCAAAGTTATCGAAAAAGTTTCGGGGCAAAGTTATTACGATTACATCCGCGAAAATATTTATAGAAAAGCCGGAATGACGAGTTCCGATTCCTTCGATCTCGACACTGTTAATCCGAATCTGGCTGTTGGTTACGAGAAAGAATTCACCGATCAAGGCGTCGCTTTCCGCAACAATATTTTTATGCACGTCATTCGCGGCGGTCCGGCGGGCGGCGGTTATTCGACAGCCGGAGATTTGCTGAAATTTGCTCAGGCTTTGCAGTCAGGCAAACTGGTCGGCAAGGAATATGTGAAACTGCTGACTTCGCCGAAACCCGAACTTAATTCTCCGAATTACGGCTACGGATTTATCCTCGGCGCGAACCCCGCAACTTTCGGACACAGCGGCGGTTTTCCCGGCATCAGTTCGGAGTTGGTAATTTTTGCCGATACCGATTATGTGGCGGTCGTGCTTTCAAATTACGGCAGCGGAGCGCAGCCTGTCGGGACAAAAATCCGCGGGCTGGTTCAATCCTGTGCCGATTGCCAGATGGCGAAAAAGTAGAATCCGTTTCAATTAAATGAAGGTTATACAAATTAGAAGATTGAAAAAAACTACTAAAATAATTGATATTTGATAATGGATAATTGCTAAGTTTTCTGTCCGGCAGCGACATCTTTATCAATTATCAAATTTCAATTATCAATTATTTCAGCGATTAAATAGTT
>DATHTS010000412.1:0-13777 GCA_035462935.1 Pyrinomonadaceae bacterium | reverse complement strand
AGATTCAATATCGTCAAATTCGCCAAGTGCGGCGATTCGATCCAGGCTTTCTTGTGCTTTGATTAACGGCGGCAATAAACAATCTCTCTTTTGTTCATCAGTTGCCGGAAATTCAGCAAAGGCAATTATGTCGAGTTCGGACAGTAGCGCGATCAAGTCCGTTCTAACCTGATAGCCTTGCAAAGTATTTTTTAGAACATACAAAAATTCTGTTTCGTATTCGTCCAGACCGTAGCGAGTGTAAATATAATCTTGGAAATGGCAGTTATAGCAACGAAACCTTTCCGTATATTGAAATTCGGGTTTATATGAACCGCTTTCCGGCATATAGTCAGCGGAATAGCTCCGTGATGCAATCGGATGAGAACAAATTTCTATCTCTTCACCGTCTTTCATTGATTCGATTGAAACGTTTTCTTCAAGTTTTCTGATCCTGTTTTTCAAATGCATTTTCCAAAACCTCCAATCTTTCTAAAATGTCTGTTACTTCAACCGCCTTGATTGAATTTTCGATAATTAGCCGCGCCGCTTGATTTTCGGCGCTCGGATTTTCGCAATGCAGGTTTTTTTTCAAAGTTTCCACCGCTTCGCCGCTCGCCTTCTGCAATTGAGAAATTGAATTTTCGACAACTTGTCGCCGTGCGTTGCGATATTCGGAAAGAAACTCTTTATCGTCTAAGTATCGGCGCAAAGTCTTTTCAGACAAGCCGCATTTTTGGGCTGCTTCTATGATTGACGCGGCTTCAAGTAAGGCACTTAATGCTTTTTCTCTGTTGTTTTCTTTAGGCATAATTTTCTAAAAATCCGGTCAAAATCGGACAAAACCAGACATTTTTTAATCTTTTCCGTTTGTTTTTTCGAGTTTTGCCATTGTCTTTGTTTTCTTTCTCGCTTACTATTCGGCTATGAAAACAGCCCTAATAATCATTGCCGCGCTGCTGTTTCTGCTTTTCGTATCGGCATTTTTGGTGTATTTCACCATCTGTGCCTGCGCTCCGGTTGAAGAAAATCAAAACGGAGTTATTCATAACGCCAGATTGATTGTTAAGTAAGTTACAGTGCATTTGCATCTCCTTTCTCCGCCTTTTCCGCTTCAAAGGCTTCAATCTTTTCCTGCAATTTCTCGATCTCTGCTTTGAAAAACTCTTGACCGTCGCTGAGCGCATCATCTCGATTTGCTCTGAGCTGCGATATTTTGCAAACCGTCAGACCGAAAGAGCCGAGCGCGTCTTCGGCAATTCGGCGCAAGCCGATGCTTGAGCGAACTTCGCGCCCGGATTCGTCAAAGAAGTAATATCGGTTTTCTGGATTGAAGATTTCGCCGTCGCCGGTCAAAGCATCGGGAAAGCCCGCCGCCGATTTCGGCACGGCTTTTAATCCTGATTTGGAACTGACAAGCTCGTAATTTTCTTTGAATGTCTGCATTTTCATAGTCTTTCCTTATTGGTTGTTTGTGACAATTTTTTGTCACAAACAAAAGTTAATCTTGAAATTCCGCGCCGACTGTTCTCGCGTAACGCTTTAGCACTTTTCCGAATCGTTTGTTTGCCGTTTCGATTTCCTCTTGTAAGCCCGAACGATGAAACTCTTCGATTTGCATTAAATGTTCCGTTGCGGTTGTGCGGGCGAAATAAGCGCGGCGAAAGGTTTTTACTTTCCGGGTTGCCGATTCAATGGCTTTATCCGCCGCCGGAATATCTATTGAGCCAGACTTCATCTGCCGGGCTAACACAAGCGCCGACTTGTTAAGCTCGTTAATGGCTGCCGTTGCCTTTTCTGAAATTGTCCGTTTCATAATCATTTAATTAGCTGTGCATACCACGCTTGAAACCACTTGCCGAAGATTTTCAAAACCGCAAACCCTGTTTTCCGCATCATCTTCGGAAAGATTACCGTCAACAACTAAAACCGACTTTTGCTCGCTCAATATTGAATTAAATTGATTAGTCAATTCTTCATCACAGAGAACTTTGTCGAGTGCCGAGTTGTAGCTTTCGGCAAAGATTTCGGGTTGTTCTAATTTCGTTATTTGTTCATCTATCAGATAATCTGCCAAGTCAAACTGATTAGCTTTTTCCGCGTCTGTGGCGTGTTTTTCAATCAAGGCTGACAACTTCACGTCCAGACCTTCAAAACGCGCTTTTTTGGCTTCTTGCGCCCATTCCTGATAAGCGTCGGAATCAGGAAATAAAATGATTTTTCTTTGCCCGAATCGCTTTAACTTTTCGATTTTCAAAAATGACTTTGAACCAGCGGCAAGCCAAATGAATTTCGGCAAAATTATTGAGCCGATAATCGCCGTTTTTTCCGCCTCGACAAGTCCAATGGTTTTTTGCTTGTCAGAGCGCAAAAGATGCTCGCCGAAGAAAACTCTTTTGTCGGTTTCAAAATCCTGCTTTAGTTTTCCCGTTCTTTTGAGTTCCGCTTGAAGTGAAGAAATCGAATAATCGGTTTTAAGACGCTTTCCTGTTTCCCGGTCGAACTTCATCAGTTTTGCCGAACAAATCTTTTTAGCCAGAGAGATTTTCGGAAACACGGTAAAGCCGTTGTAAGTTCCGATCATATAATTCGTAACCGCTTGCCAGACTTTCGGCGTGTCGAAGGGAAACAAGAGCAGCAAAAATTGGACAAATGGATTTTCCTCATAATCGGTCAGGGTTTTGAGCAGATAGCGTTTTTCGAGATAATCAGGTTGTTGGATTTGCGGCGTGTATTCCAACTTCTCGACAATCATTCTCTTGCCGCGACGGGAACTTTTTTCGTTTAATTCGTTCGGCGGATTGTCGGCAAAGTAATCCTTCGGCGTGTAAACATACGAGCAAGAAACTTCTCGGTCGCAGCGCCCGGTTTCCGGCGAAAGATAACCGCCCGTCTCAGTATCAATAAAACGGACAAATCGCTTTTGACCGCAGCGTGGGCAAGTGAATTTCTTTGAACTGACTTCAAGTGTGAATCTATACATTTTCAATTTACTCCTCCATACGAATTAAACGAATTTAACGAATTAAGTCCCTCCTGCTCGTCAATTTCCAGACTTATTTCGTTTATTTCGTTTATTTCGTCACCTGTTGCGCGAAAGATTTCGCGTGGTCTGCCTTTCGTCTGTTCTTCGATGTTTTCAATCCGTTCTAGTTCGAGTAAGGTTTCCAGAGCCGCATCAATTTCAGCAGCCGTGCGGTTTCGGTTGAAACGATTGCTCAAATCCGTTTTTGTCATTCCTGCCGGTGTTTCCTTCAAAGCCGAATAAATTTCATCGGCGATTTTATCGCCGAGACTTAAACCGAAAATATACTTGGCGGAATCTTCGCAGTATTGCCACAAAGCCAGTGCTGCCCGGAGATGTTCAACACGAATAACGCTGGATGTGTCCAGCAAGGCATACAGGCAGGCGAGTCGCATCACTTGAGCCGTTGCCCGTGAGGTAACCGAGCCAAGAAGCCCGGCATAGCCGTCGGACAACCGGCGATAAACTCGATGCCACAATTGATTTGCTTCTGAATCTCGCTTGAGTTCGTGTCCCTGTGCGGCGAAATTTACGGCAAGGCGAAGATCGGAAACAACACTGTTCAAGTCGCTTTCTTGCAGATTTCCGCCGTCCGGCAGGTATTTCGACCTTTTTACACAGAGCCAGAGAAAGCGATTAGCAAAACCGTTTGCGGTTTCGGTTTCGTCAAGATTTCTGATTAACTCGGATTCGGTAATATGTCCGACAATAGAAATGTGAGTTCCGCTCGCGTTTATCGGATTCTTAGTCATTACCTTTAAGCGGTCTTTATCCCAAGCATCTCTGATAATTGCTGAAAGCGTATTATGCTCGCGTTTAATTACTCTTAGCACGCGGGCGAATTCCGGTTCGATAACGCAACAACGTTTTTCCTTTGTGCCTTCATCAACAATTTCATCTTGATAGTCAATAATCCGTCCTTGTTTGCGAACCGGCGTTTTTTTGGTTTGCTTGTCTCTTACCTGAAAAATTAGCCCTTCGCCGCTCGACATTCCGTTGTGAATACAGTCTCGGAAACTTCCATCAACTCGAACCAATATCCTTTCAACTTCGCTCCAACTTGTTCCCTTTCGCCCCCGCGCCGTCGCGCCGACCAGAACGGCAAAAAGTTTCGTGTAGTGAAAATCCGCTCCAACCTTAAAATAAGAGTTTCTGCCGATAACACTGCCGAATGCGGTTAATAACTGAATAAGCAGAGCGGCGCTGTCGGCTTCCGTGTGAGGCTCGATTATCTTGACGATTTCACCTGCTAAACCGTAAAATGCCTTTTCGGACAAAACAGGATATTTTCTGACAGTCAGCTTTTTCTGGTTTGCGCCCGCTTCGGTTTCTTCGGCTTTAATTTCTTCGTTTTCATCAAAAAAACTTTCGGCTTCGGCAACTATTGAACTCGCGCCAATACCGTTTGAATTTGTTGGAAAATCTTGTGTTTTATGGTATGCTTGTTTCATAGTTTTCAAATTGTTTATGTTCTCTGCCGCGCTTCCAACGCGGCTTTCTTTTTGGAAATGGCGGCGGAAAGCCCGCCGCCCGCTTCTCAAGTTGCGGTATCACACCGCTAATGCGCCGCGCAAAAGCCTCTGATAATTGTTAAGCGCAACGTCCAAAAATCGCCGTCGTTCCCTGACAGGTTTCGCTTGCGCCGATTCCAGACAAGAAACGCAAACCTTCGGAATGCTCGACATTCTCGCCGGAACAAATGCCCGGCGGCACATCTCGCAGCGTTTTCTCAATTTAAAGACTTTCGGCGGACGTGCCGAAGTTAAGACATTAGCCAGATCATCTTGTAAATTCTCGAATTTCTTGCCATAATAAGCCTCGAAGTCGTTTTTAATGCCCGTCGCATTAAATCTTTCGAGAAAGTCGCTTTGCTTGGTCGCTGGAGCGGCTTTCGGTCTTTTAAATTTCATATTCTTACCTCATTTATTTTTATTTTTGTTTCCGGCGAAATACCGGGTTAGCCGCGCGGAATAACCGCACGGAAGAAATTAGTTATAGCTCTGAGCGTCAGCGGCAATCTCAGATTGAGTCTTGCGCTTTCCGCTTTTAAGCCAGTTAATTAGTTCTTTTCGGGAGAAATAAAGGTCTTTTCCGCGCTTTGAATGCGGGATTAGCCTCTTATGCACCAGATCGTAAATTGTCGGCACGGCTTTACCAGTGATTTTGCTGGCAAACTCAGCGCCTTTGCCGATCTCGTCTTGTTCGGGCTGCGGTTGCAGTTGGAAGTTAGAAAAGAAGGTTGCAAGTTCATCGCGCACGGCAGCGCGGATGTCATCAGCGGTTGGAATTTGTAAATTTGTCATTTCGTTTATAGTCCTTTCAACTGAAATACAAAAGAACTATAAACAAAAAGGAATGGAGAAAAATATGTCAAAAGTAAAAAAAGTTTTGGCAGTAAAATCTAAATTCTCACTGCCAAAAAGAGAAATGAAATTGGCAGTGGTTATTCGGAAAGAGGTAAAGAGGATTCGTTTTCTTGTTCTGCTCCTAATAATTCAAAAAAATCAAAATATATTTCTATAGCCTTTTCAACATCTTCATTAGGCACTAATTTTCTTTCTGCCCTACTTTCTTTTAAATACCTGTAAAGCGAACGCTCAGAGGCAATACTACTAGGAACATTTAATATCCACGCTGTAAACTCTAAAGCAAGTGTTGACGACTGGGCGGAATATGAATCTAAATCCGCAAAGCGTTCGATAAGTTGTTCTGGCAAATGCGAAAACTCGCCTTTCACTAATTCGAGAGGGTGTTTGAAGTCTTTAACCTTCTTATAACAATCCTTAGCTTTTTCAAATTCTCTTATCGCATAATCATATACATCACAAAAAAGGAATTTCGGAGCGGAGATAGCGTCAGATGCTTCCTTTTCAAATGCTAAAATCCTTTCTTTTCTTGCAACATTTATTCAATGCGTAATCGGTTTGATTATTCATTTTCTATTTGCTATAACTAACCAAATTCATCAAACAATTTCCATACAATTTTAGCTGTTTTAAAATTTAATTTGTGTTTTAGTGTAGAAATTTTCTACAGCTTTTACTATTCGAGAAATTTTTTAATCAGATTTTTCTGAACGTGGCTGATTTTTTCGGGCAGATCGTCGGGCTTAAACCAGCCCGCAGCTTTTATCTCGCGGCTTTTTACTTCGGCTTTTCCTTTTGCAGTCGCGCGAAACAGAATTTCGATGTGGCGATTTATCGTCCGCACCCGCAGTATTCCAAGGTTTTCCAGCTCCAGCCCGGTTTCCTCATAAATTTCGCGCCGGATACCTTCTTCCGGCGATTCGCCATGTTCGATAAATCCGCCGGGAAGTCCCCAACTCAACTGCGAGCGAAATACGTGGTCGAGAAGCAAAACTTCCCCTTTTTCATTTAAAACTATCGCAGCGGCAGAGACGGTGAATTTGTCCTGTGAAAGTCGGGTTATTTTAAGCTTGAATGCGGGCGGCAAACTTTGCCAAATTTTTTGAAAAAAAATCTTTAACATTGGTAAACAAATCTGCTATAATCATTTTGTCAGTTTGCCCCGCGAAGTCTTTTCAGGCTTCCTCTAATCCCGAATTCAACTTTCTTTTGGAGTATCAAATGAAAAAAGTGTTACCCCTTTTGTCTATTTTTGTCTTTACTTTCCTTTTGCTGACACCGGCGTTCGGGCAAAATGACAAGCTGCGCGCCGATTTAAAAAAATCGCTTAAAGCATTTGAAATAGCGCATTTAAATAATCAAGAAAAATCTTCCGAAGCCCGCTTCGGCAAAACTATTTCCCTTCAAACCCCAACTCGAAACTTTGAGCTGATTCTAACTCCCAGAGATTTACGATCTCCAAATTACCGGGCAAAGCAGACCAATTCGCTCGGCACATTTGCGATGGAAAGGGACGAGAAAATTCATACCTTTAAAGGAAATATTAAAGGTTTGGAAAACTCAAATGTCCGCCTGACAATTAATGATACAAAAATCGAAGGCTTTTTCTCGACCGGCAAAGAGAAGTTTTTTATCGAGCGAGCGCGAAACTTTTCCGATTCCGCCGCTTTTGACGAATACGTCGTTTATCGCGCGGAAGATTTGATCCGAAAAGACGATTTTATCTGTCATTCGGAAGTATTCCAAAAACTCGAAAAAGGCGAAAAAATAATTGCCGAACAAAGTTTTGCAAATATTCAGGCTATGCGCGTTATCGAACTTGCAACGGAAGCGGATTTTGAATTTGTAACCACTTTGGGCGGCGCAAATCAGGCAAACGCAGAAATTCTAAGCATTGTGAATATGATTGAAGGGGTTTATGAAAGAGACCTCAATTTGACCTTTGAAGTAGTCTTTCAGCACGTTTGGACAATTCCTGACCCGTATGCTCAAATCAACAGCACAGGCGTTTTGCAAGCATTTCAAACTTATTGGAACAACAATTTCCCGACCTTCCAAATCCCGCGCGACACGGCGCATCTCTGGTCCGGAAAGGCAAATGTTCTTGGGCAGGGAGTCGCTTATGTCGGAACTGTCTGTTCTTCTCCCGTAAACGCCTACGGGATGAACGGCTGGATTAATTACGCGCCGAACAAATATATTATGGCGGCGCATGAAATCGGGCATAATCTCAACGCGCGGCACGGCGGCGCGGCGGAAAATTGCGGTGATACGATTATGATTCCGGTCAGCAGCTATCTGACACAGCTTTCTTTTTGTCCCTTTTCGCGCGGCGAAATCGGTAATTTTGTAGCGTCAAACGGTGGTTGTTTGAGCGAGCGCAGTTTAGCCCGCGCGAAGTTCGATTTTGACGGCGACAGCCGCTCGGACGTTTCCATTTTCCGCCCGTCAAATGGCGTTTGGTATATCCAAAACAGCGCGGGCGGGTTTAATATCTTCCAGTTTGGAATGAATGGCGACAAACCAGTTCCGGCGGATTATGACGGCGACGGAAAAACGGATGCGGCGGTTTATCGTGAAGGCGTTTGGTATCGGCTGAAATCTTCAAACCAAACTTTTGACGCAATCGGTTTCGGGCTGCGAACGGATATTCCCGCGCCGGCAGATTTCGACGGCGACGGTAAAACGGACGTGGCGATTTTCCGCCCGTCAACCGGCGAATGGCATCGCCTTCTCAGCGCCTCAAATTCATACTCCGCCGTGCAGTTCGGCTCAAACGGCGACGTGCCGCTTCCCGCGGATTATGACGGCGACAATCGCGCTGACCTGAATGTTTTCCGCCCGTCAAACGGAGTTTGGTATCGCTTCAACAGCTCAAACGGTTCGTTCTTTGCCGCCCAATTCGGCTTAAAAGAAGATAAAGCGATAATGGGCGATTTCGACGGCGACGGAAAGGCGGATTTGGCGGTTTGGCGACCTTCGACCGGCGTCTGGTATGCGTTGAAGAGCAGCAACGGCGGTTACATGGTCGCCGCCTTCGGAATTCCGACGGATATTCCGACAGCGGCTGACTACGACGGCGACGGGAAGACTGATATTGCCGTCTTCCGCCCTTCGACCGGCGTGTGGCATCGGATGTTCAGCAGTAATAATAGTTACTCGGCTTTACAGTTCGGTGTCGGGACCGATTTCTCCGTTCCCTCATATTATACGCAGTAAAATCACGCAGTTTTTTAATAAACTCGATCAAATAAAAGGGAACGATTCAAGCATCGTTCCTTTTTTATTTGGGTAGTGAACCAGAAGTAATGCTTTATAAATTGCCACTAGCAACAGACGAGTGGACAACTTGGCAAGCAAACAAGCGGCTTCAGCCGAAATTAAAATAAAACTATCAATCATCCAATTAGCTTTAGCAAAAGCAAAAAGGAATAAATTTATTTTTCCGCAAATTCGGCTAAAGCCTTCTGTTTTGGTACACTTTCGTCCCACTCATTAGTATCTACACAAGTTTGAAATGGCATAAACGCTTGTGTTTTTGTCGCTGAAAGTGACCAATATTATAGCCCGGCGTGAAACGCCAGGTAGATTGCAGCCAACGCGCCGCTCGCCGCAGGGCGAGCAACAACGAGCGCAATTTTTGTTAGTCGCTTTAAGCGACAAAAACTGATGATTTCAAATATTTTCAACTTATGTAGATACTAATGGCTTCAGCTAGCGGCAATTTATAAGCTGAATTTCAAATAGCATTAATTTTAGTTCCCTATCAAAAGATGATTAGCCCGGATTTGCTTTATAACAAAAAAGCTATCGTAAAGAAATAAAATTGAGCTATTCTATACCACGATGGAAAAATCTTTGTGGTTCAAGTCAAAGCCGCCCGAAGAACGCTCGCCGTTCTGGTGGCTGCGCTGGGTGCCGACGGTCGTCGTCTCGGTTCTCATACTTTATTTTCTTTACGTCGTCGGAAGCGTCGCCATCGTTCCGGTTTTCGCTTCGTTTGCGCTGGCTTATCTGCTCAATCCGATTGTGCAAGCGGGCGTCCGGCGCGGTCTTTCGCGCACGATTTCGGCAATCGCCGCCATTTTGCTGGTTTCGCTCGCTATCGGCACTTTTATGGCGTATGTCGTTCCCGATCTTTGGGCGGAAAGCACGAGAGCCGGTGAAAAGATTGCCGACAATTTCACGCCGGAAAACGCCGCCCGCCAGCGAGCTTGGCTAAAACGCTTCTCACCCGCGCTCGAGCGGGTAGCAGGCGACAGGATCGAGCTGTTTTTGAGCGATCCGGTGACGTTTTACAATCAAAGCGTCGGGCAATCCGAAACGGTTATTACCGAAGAGGGAAAAATCGCTGTAAAAAACGGCGGCTCGGAAATTATTGACACGGTTATCTCCTCGCTCGATCTGCTGCTCGTGCCGTTTTTCGTTTTTTATATTCTGGTTGATTTTCATCGCTGGCGCGATTCGCTCGAAGATTTAATACCGCCGCGCTTTCGCCAGCCGTTCAGCCGTCTTTTTGACGAGTCGGGAAGGATTTTAGAATCCTACGTGCGCGGGCAGCTGGTGATCGGATTTATAATGGCGGTTTGTTACGCCGTCGGTTTCTGGTTTCTTGACGTTCCGGCGTGGGCGGGAATCGCTATGATCGCCGGACTGCTCAATGCCATTCCATACGTCGGCACAATTCTCGGCATTTTTCTCGCCTGCGGGTTTAAGCTTGCCGAAGGCGGCGGCTTCTGGGATATGGCGGCGGTGCTGGGCATTTTCGCCGCCGTGCAGACTCTGGAAGGTTATTATTTGACGCCGAAAATTTTAGGCGGGCGCTTGAATTTGCACCCGATGGCGGTTTTTCTGGGCTTGCTGATCGGCGGAAAGCTTTTCGGCTTTCTCGGCTTTATACTGGCGATTCCGGCAATCGCCGTCAGCAAAGTCTTTTTGAAATTTCTCCGCGAGCTTTACGAAGATTCGTATTTTTACCACAGCGGAGACATTTCTCCAGCGGAAGCGCCAAAGGAAAAAATGGAAGAGCGCATCGCCGAAGCCGCCGACACCGTGCTTGCCGAGCAGGAAAAGAAAGACGAAAAAGACAAATCGGAAAGGAAAAGCGAAACGCCTGCGATAGTCGAAAAGCCGATTTGAAAAAATTTGTTCATTTCACAGAGTTTTTGTGAAATTGGAAATTAAAAAATATGAAAACACTAATCAAAAATGGACGGATCGTCATGGCGGTTGAAGATTAAAAAGCAGATATTTTATTTGAAGGCAAAACGATTTCGATTATCGACAAAAATCTTGAAATGCAAGCCGACAAAACGATTGAGGTTTCGGGAAAGCTTGTTATTTCGGGGGATTGACTAGCTTTGCCGGAGCTAGATTTTTTTTAATTCGGAACTTGCTTTAGAATTTGAAAGCAAATGATGAGTGAGGAAAAGGCAGACAATTTAGCGAAAGGGTATTCGCTCGGTCATTACCGAATCTTAAAACAGATCGGGGCGGGCGGAATGGGCGAGGTTTTTCTGGCGGAGGATACTCGCCTGCGCCGCAAAGTCGCGCTTAAGGTTCTGCCCGAAAATATCGCTTCAGATAAGGAGCGCCTGCGACGTTTTGAGCAGGAAGCATTTGCCGCATCCGCGCTGAATCACCCGAATATTCTCACAATCTTTGAATTTGGAGCCGAAAACGAGACGCATTTTCTCGCCACCGAATTCGTCGAAGGCGAAACGCTCAGAGAAAAACTTAAAAATAATGAAATAGGTTTGACCGAGGCGCTTGCCGCTGCCGAGCAAATAGCCTTTGCTCTTTCGGCGGCGCACTCGGCGGGAATTGTTCACCGAGATTTGAAACCTGAAAACATAATGATTCGCCGGGACGGCATCGTTAAACTGCTGGATTTCGGTTTAGCAAAACTAATCGAGAAGAAGGAAACGAGTCCCGATACGGAAGCCGAAACGCGAGCATTGGTGAAAACAAATCCGGGCGTTGTGATGGGAACTGTCGCTTATATGTCGCCCGAACAAGCGAGAGGAAAAGATACGGATGAAAGAACCGATATTTGGAGCTTGGGCGTTTTGATTTATGAAATGGTCAGCGGGAAATTGCCGTTTACAGGCGAAACAACGAACGACGTGATCGCTTCAATTCTAACGCGAGAGCCGCCGCTTCTTTCTCATTATGTCGCTGACGCTCCGGCGGAATTGCAGCGCATCATCGGAAAAATTCTAAGAAAAGATCGGGATGAGCGTTATCAGCACATCAAAGATTTATGGATTGATTTGAAAGACCTGCGGCAAGAGTTGGAGTTTCAATCAAAACTCGAACGTTCCGCCGCTCCAAACACAAGCCAAGCCGAAGAGATTAAAAGAGACGTTGATACGCAAATTTTAACGGCAGATAAATTAACCGGCGCGGAAACGACTGCTGTTTCGACTAAAGATTTACAGGCTGGAGCAAATAATTCTACATCGAGCGCGGAATATATTGTCAGCAGCGTTAAACGTCACAAAACCGGAACGATTATTGCGCTAGCGTTATTTGTCATTGCGCTAACGGGCATCGGTTATGGTATCTACAAATGGACGGCAAAGGAAAACAAGCCGCCGCTTTCATTCCAAAACGCGAAATTCACGCGCCTGACGATAACGGGAAAAGCATCGGGCGTTGCCATTTCGCCCGACGGCAAATACGTCGTGCACATCCAGGACGAGGGCGGGCGGCAGAGCCTTTGGATAAGACAGACAGCCACCACGAGCAATGTTCAGATCATTCCGCCGGCTGAAGTTGTCTATCTGGGATTAGCTTTTTCGCCTGACGGTAATTACATTTATTACACCGTTAGGGAAGAGACCGGTCGAAGAGGAACGCTCTATCAAATGTCGGTGCTGGGCGGCGATGGAAAGAAACTGTTGACAGGCATCAGTAACTCCGTGACTTTTTCGCCTGACGGAAAAAGGATGGCTTTTTTCCGCACTTCAACTGTTGAAGGCGCGAGAGAAGACGCGCTCATCATTGCCAACGCGGACGGCACGCAGGAAAAAATTCTCGCAACCAGGCGCGGCGACGAGCGGTTTCACCGAGGCGGTTTTAGCGATCCGTCGTGGTCGCCTGACGGAAAAACAATTGCCTGCCCCGTCGGTAATTTTGCGGAGAATCTAATGAGCGTTGCCGCCGTTTCGGTTGAAACAGGCGAGGTAAGGTTTTTAACTTCTCAAAAATGGTTTGCCGTCAGAGATGTCGAATGGATGGCGGAAGGCGACCGCATTCTGTTTAATGCAAATGATAGCGCCGCGAACACGCCCTACCAAATTTGGCAGGTTTCTTTCTCGACGGGCGAGACGCGGCGCGTGACAAATGACTTGATCAATTACCGGATGTTCAGCCTGACGGCAGGTTCCGAGGCTCTGGCTGTGATTCAGGGCGAAGGAGTTGCGAGTCTCTGGGTAATGCCTGCCAACGATTTAGCGGGCGCTATGCAGATTACACAAGGTAAAAGCTTTAACGCGGAGATTTCCTGGACTCCCGAGGGCAGGCTCGTTTATAACTCCAACATCAACGGCGGCGTGGATATTTATTCGATAGATTCGCGCGGCGGGACACCGAAACAGTTGACCGCCAATTCGGCAAGTAATAGTTACCCGCAGGTTACGCCCGACGGTCGCTATATTGTTTTTATGTCCGACCGCGCCGGACGCCCGAACATCTGGCGAATGGATTTGGACGGCGGCAATCAAAAGCAATTAACGGAAGGTTTTGACCTCTATCCGTATGTTTCGCCCGATAGCCAGTGGATCGTTTACCAGTCTCGAAGCGGGGACAATATTTTGCGAAAAGTTTCGATTGACGGCGGAAAGCCCATTGAACTGACCGATTACCCGTCGGGCAGACCTGTAATCTCTCCTGACGGAAAACAAATAGCCGCTACCTACCAGGAAAACAGAGATTTGCCCGTCAAACTTGCCGTTATCCCGTTTGAAGGCGGCGCGCCGCTTAAAACGTTTCCTCTTTTGACGGAAGTAGAAACGCTCACGAACGGTCATTGGACAAATGACGGTCGGGAAATCGTTTACGCGCGCACCATCAACGGCGTTTCCAATCTCTGGGCGCAGCCCGTTGACGGCAAACCGCCGAGACAAATAACCAATTTCACCGCCGACCGCATCTTTTGGTTTGACTTCTCGAGCGACGGCAAACAGCTTGCGCTCTCGCGCGGCACAATTACCGGTGATGTGGTTTTGATAAAAGATTTCAAGTAATTGCGGCAAATAGTTTATGGAAGAAATTTTAGGAAGAAATACCGGCTAATATCAAAACGGAGGACGGGAAAACAACGATGGAGAAGCCCTAAGGAAAACTAAAAAACGAATATCTAAAAAGCAATTTCGTGAAATTTAGTTCCTTCGCGGATAAAAAA
>DATHTS010000411.1:0-2116 GCA_035462935.1 Pyrinomonadaceae bacterium | reverse complement strand
TTCATCCCTCATCCTTCATCCTTTAACTGCCCTTCGCTACCGCAAATGGTTCTGACCTGTTGCTATTCAAGCTTCAAATAATTTCTCGTGATATTCGCGCCCAAAGCAACCAGCAGAATAAATTTTATCGCGTCAAAAATGATATAAACGACGTGCAGATTGGAAAACGGCGGGCTTGTTCCGTTAATAACCGCGATTGCTCTCGCGTCAAGAACGGGGAGAAGCCAAAAAGTTTCCAGAAGCAGCAAAAGCGCGATGACAGCGAAAAGAAAGAGCGGCGATTTTCCTTTCGGTTTTATTTTGACGAAAGTAAACAACAGCAAAATCGCCAGTACGATTTCGATTTTGTTGAGCGTAAAAAATACGAGGCGACCGATTCCCAGACCGAGCGGGAGCGTGATTCCGGGAGCTTGAAATTTGAGCGGCGCTTCCATAAACGAGATGCCGCCGAGCAAGCCGAACCAGACGAAAGGAATTGCGATTTGGAGAATCTTGAGAATTGTTTTCATTTATGAAGCCTGCGCCAGAATTTGTCGTGAATTTCCTTTGTCCAATGCCAGAATCTGCCTTTTTTCAGGTTGTATAAATTATCATCCCAAATTCCGTAATGCAGGTAAATCGAATCCGCGCCGCCTTCGTCAATAATCGTGGCAATTTCGTGATAATAAACCGCATCCGGCTCTTCGCCTTTGATTTCCGAGATGATGTTTTCAGCCGCGACTCCCGCCTGCCCGACTGCTTGGTGCGCGAATTTCGGTCCTGAAAAAGCCACAATGTCGCCGACGGCGTAAATGCCTTCCAGATTATGAACCTTCATTGTATCGTGAACTTTGGCATACGCCGCAACGTCGGCAATTCCCGCGCCTGAAGCGTTGCGAATATTGCCGACAATGGTTTGCCCGCGAAACGGCGGCGAGAGCATAGGCAAATCGTAATCTAATTTTTCATTTTTGTCCGAAATGATTTGGGTGGCGGAAATTTCCCTGATCGGAAAATTTTCGATGACTTCGATGCCGTGTTTTTCAAATGCTCCGGTCAGTTCCCTGTGCACGTCCGCGCCGCCGAAAGCCGCTTCGATTGTTTCGGGGAAAATCACGCGAATCGTTACCTTTCCCCCCTGCACATCCGTCTTAAATTTTCGTGACAAGGCAAAGGCGGTTTCGCAGACAGGAACCGGCAAGCGGGATTCGGGACACAAGCCAACGACGATGTTCCCCTCTTTGAAATTTTGGATTGCTTCGCGGAATTTGAGCGCGGATTTGATGTTGAGCAAATGATGCGAATGCTCAAAAAAGCCGCCGATTTTCTCCGTTGCCAGACGGCGACCGACGGCGATAATCAGATAATCGTAGCTGATCTCGCCGTTAAAATCCGCGCCAGTAACTTTTACCCGTCTAAACTGCGTGTTGATATTCAAAGCCTCGCCCTGCACAAATCGCACGCCGAGAGATTTCATCTTTTCGGTTAAATTGAAAACTATGTCTTCCTCTTCCGTTTCGCCAAAAGCCAGATGCACGAGCGCGGGATAAAAGATAAAATCCGGGTTTGTGGAAACAAGCGTGATTTGATGCTCTTTGCCGAGCGCGTCCGCCAACCGCTCCGCCGCAATCAAGCCGCCGAAACCGCCGCCTAAAATTAAAATCCTTTTCATTTCCTATATTTAACTGTATTTGATTTCAAGGCTTATTTTCAAATTATTAGAAATTGCCGGTTCCGTTTCTACGAACTACTAATACCGAACACGGCGCGTGACGGGTAACCGAATCGGAAACCGAACCGAGAAACGTCCGTCCCCAGAAGCCGTAGCCGTGTGAACCGACGACAATCAAGTCCGCGCCCCAGTCTTGCGCTTCTTCGACAATCGCCCGCGCCGGTGAACCCATAATTACATCCGTCTTTATATCAATATTATTATCCTGACATTGATCCCGAATAATTTTCTCGGCTTCAATATTGAAGGAGGCTGCCTGTTTTCGCGCTTCGGCTTCCATTTCGCGGACGTAATCAGCCGAAACTGCAAAAGGCTCGGCTGCTACCGGCATCATATTTTCTACTGCGGAAATTACGCGAATTGAATTGTCGGTTGACTTCGACATAACTTCACAGGCTTTTTCTA
>DATHTS010000410.1:0-4215 GCA_035462935.1 Pyrinomonadaceae bacterium | reverse complement strand
GTGAAGAGCCGACGTTTTTAACGCCGGAGCATCCGGTTTTAACGACGACGCTTCAGCGCGGCACGGGCGGCAATTATTGGAAGATGAATTGGACGCCGCCGGAATGGACTCTGGCGGGCGAGCTAAACCCGAATCACATTTTACTCTATCCGATCATTCGGGAAACATGCGATGTAGAATACATCAGCTTATCCGAGTTGCTGGATTTGCAGGTAAATGAAAAAGGCGAAGCGCATTTTCATCCTCAAACGGCAACCTCGCGCTCCATTCCCGACAAAATTGTTATTGACGGCGACTTTATGCGCCTGGCGGGCTATTTTCTCGCCGAAGGTTGTATTACCCCGAGAGGCGTCAATTTTTATTTCGGACCGAAGGATCAGGATTATGTTGAAGATGTCCTGGCGATTATGGAAAAGCATTTTAATTATACGCCGCGGGTGAAAAAGGAAAACTCAGTTTATCGCGTCGAATCATACGCCGGGATTTTGAGGGATTTGTTTGAGAAGCTGTTTGGCAAATACTCGTATCAAAAGAGCGTTCCGCACTGGTTTATGTTTCTTCCCATTGAAAAGCAGACGGAACTAATCAAAGGCTTCTGGCGCGGCGACGGCGGAACGAAAAAACAAGGTTTCGTTTTAGTTACCAACTCTCCGAAGCTGGTTACACAGTTCAAGATGATTCTGCTGCGGCTCGGCGTTATTCCCCAGATTTTGAAGCAATCCAAAGAGAGTTTGAACAAAACCGTCCACCTGTACGAGGGAAGAGAGATAAGTTTCAAGCATGATCGTTATCAATTAATGATGGGTGGACAATGGCTGGAGCGGGCGAGCGAGATTATCGGCGTTGAGCATCCGCTTTTAACCGCCAGAACGCGCACGCATCAGCACGCTTGGATCAAAGACGAATTCGCCTATCTGCCAATCGCTAAGCTGGGGCGGGAGGATTATGAAGGCGAAGTCTTTAATATTGCCGTTTCCGAACACAATAGTTATGTGACCGCCGGAGTAACAGTTCATAACTGCGACGGTTTCTTTTTCCGCGGCAAACCGGTTGTTATTGTCGGCGGCGGCGATACGGCAATGGAAGAAGCGTTGTTTTTGACGCGCTTTGCCTCGAAAGTAACGGTTATTCATCGGCGCGACGGGTTTCGCGCTTCAAAGATTATGCAGGAGCGCGTTCTAAATCACGAAAAAATTGAGGTTCTCTGGAATACGGAAGTTAGGGAAATTCACGGCTCGAAAGAAACGGGCGTTACGGGCGTTACGATTTTTAATAATCAGACGAATGAAGAAAGCCTCTTTCCCTGCGAAGGCGTTTTTATTGCCATCGGACATAAACCGAACACGGAGCTTTTCAAAGATTGGCTCGAATTAAATGAAGTCGGCTATATCCAAACTGACGGGCATACGACAAAAACCAAAATCGAAGGCGTTTTCGCCAGCGGCGACGCGCAAGACCATTATTATCGCCAAGCGGTAACGGCGGCGGGAACGGGCTGTATGGCGGCGATTGATGCCGAGCGATTCTTAGCCGAACACGGCGAGGCGAGAAGACAGACAGCGACAAATTGGTAAAGTTAAGAGAATAGCCGCAAAAAGGCGCAAAAGACGCAAAATTAAAATTAACTGTGGATGAAAGCAGATAAAATTCGTTCAAAATCTGCATTCATCTGTGTTTATCTGCGGTTTCAATTTTCTGCGTCTTTTGCGCCTTTTTGCGGCAATATAATCTTTACGCTTTGGCTGTTTTCCAAGATTCTGCCCGTCCCGACGGCTGTCCTTCAACCGACGTAATCGAACCGGTTTCCATCAAACTTTTAAAACGCCGCAAATCTTCCGCGACCTGCCAGCTCGGTTCTTCGCCGAAAAGCTTTGCCATCAGCGAGCCGACTCTTCCTCCGGGCGGTTCATAAGTGATTGAAACTTTAACTTCCGTGCCGCGGTCAATGGTCGGCAAAAACTCGACCTTGCCGGAATTCGGAATCTCCGAGTTTTCGACCGAACGCCACGCGATCAATTCGTTTTCTCTATCCTCTGTAATTATCGCGCCCCATCTGACTTCCGTTCCGAGCGGCGCTTTCGCCACCCATTCCGAGCGGGTTTCGTCAACGACATTTACGGTTTCCAGATGATTCATAAACTTCGGCAAATTTTCAAAGTTGCGCCAGAAGCTGTAAAGCTCCGAAGGAGATTGATTGATAGTTATGGATTTGACAACCTCTACCTCGCCTCTCCACCAATCTGATGATTTTGTTTTTCCACCGTGAAATTCCCGCTCGTCGCTCGTATCTATGCCAAGCGCGTCATAAATTTGGCAATGTCCCGTCAAGCCGCGCAAAGCCAACGCGCCGCCCGCCACCGAGCCTAATACTCCTAAAATACCGCCGCGGCTGATTCCATAAGCGGTAAGCGCGACGCCTGCCACAGCTGAAATGATGCGTTCCGGATCTCCCACGTTTTTTGTCATATCGGTCAGATATTCCGTAAATGTCCGGTCGCCGATTCCTGTCTCTAAAGTTGGATTTTTGTCTGATTGCATATTACTACTCCTTAAAAATTGCGATTTAATAAAAATTTCTTTGCAAGGCGCTTGATAGTGGATAATTGATAAATAAATCGCCAAACTATCAATTATCCACTTTCAACTATTTCGCATTAGATTGCTTCCTGATTTCCTATTTCTCCTTTCAACTATCTCATTGATTTCCAAGTTGAAAATTATTCAACTGTTCGCCTGGTTTTAGCTCGTTATTTTTGGCGGATGCTTTATCAAGTTGTGTTGTCAAAAACGAGGGCGAAACATACGAAGTGCTTTCCAAACCTCGCGCTTTTCGGTCGCCGATGCCGCCGGGCGCGGGCAGTATGAATTGATTAACTAAACCTGTCATTGTCGAGACTAGTTCCGGGAAAATCCCGTTGAGCTTTATCGCAAAAGCGGCTTGCGGGGAAATGATTTTTTCCGCGTCGCCGCGCCGACAGGATTCGATGATTGACTGCGCCGCGTGTTCGGCGCTGACGGACGAAACGGGCAAAGCGTTGCTGATGCTGAACCAGGCAAATTCTTTTTCGTTTTGTCCCTTAAAAAAAGCATTGATGTGGCTTCCTGTCCGCATCAAGCCCGGATAAACGGTCGTTACGTAAACTCCGTCTTTATAAACTTCCGCTTGAATTGCGCTCGACAAACCGGCGACCGCGAACTTGCTCGCGCAATACGGCGTTAGGTGCGGCACGGCGATTTTAGCGCCGATTGATGTGATATTAACGATGCGACCTTCGCGCCGCGCCTGCATTTCCGGCAAAACGGCGCTCATCGTGTAATATGCCGCCCAATAATGCACCGCCATCGCGTTTTCAAAATCTTCCTGCGTCTGCTCTTCAAGAGGTCCAACTTGAATCACGCCCGCGTTATTTATCAAAACGTCAATTTGCCCGAAACGATTGCGAACGGCTTCGATCATCTGATTTACCTGTTCCTGATCACGCACGTCGCAGACGATTGCCGCGACTTCCGCGCCGCGTTCTTTTAAATCCATCCGGGCGCGTTCGAGGTCTGCGCCGTTTCTGGCGCAGATGGCGATTTTCGCTTTTTCTTTAGCAAACTCACGCGCCATCACAAGCCCCAAACCGCGCGAACCGCCGGTTATCAAGACCGTTTTGCCCGCGAAGCTGAAACTGTTGCGCCGTTTGTTTATAACGGTCGTCGCCACAATCGCTCCGGCACAGACAGCCGCCGCCAGCCAAAAATTGCCGGTTTCACTTTTCTCTTTTTCGGGTAAATTCTTCATTTAAAAACAACTCTCCTGTATGGTTTTAAGTCAACAATTAATTAATAGTAAATAACTAGCAAACGGCTTGCCAGAACATTATTGCTTACCGCATAAAGTGTGTTTATAATTCAATTCTATGCCGATTTACGAATATAAATGTCAGGATTGCGGCGCGCACCTAGAAAAAATGCAGAAGATTTCCGACGAGCCTTTGAGGACTTGCGAAAACTGCGGTGGGCAGCTTCAGAAACAATGGTCGCGCAGCGGGTTTCAGTTTAAGGGCGAAGGTTGGTATGTAACCGATTACGCCGGTAAAAAGAGCGACAAAGACGCGGAAAAGAGCGAAAAGACGGAAAAAAGTTCGCCCGCCGAATCAACCGTCAAAAGCGATTCTGCATCAAAGCAGACAAAGGACACGGCAGCGAGTTCAACAAAAGAAACGGTTTCAA
>DATHTS010000409.1:0-1936 GCA_035462935.1 Pyrinomonadaceae bacterium | reverse complement strand
ATGTTGCCGGATTGGTTGGAAGCGGAAGTTTGCTGTAAATATGGGTTATGTATTGTTGAGCAACCGGGTTGATTGGACGAACAGTTGAAATCGGTGTGTTAGCCGGCAAAACAAGGTTACAGGTTGTTCCCGTCGCCTGCAAACAAATATCAACGGGGAAAATCCCTTGTTTCAGGTTTGCATCCGGGACGGTTGAGCTAAGATTCGGATAGCGAATATCCCGCCGCCATTCTTGAGAAAAGAAGAAATATGTCCGGTTATATCTTCTAAAAATTCCGTCCGGTTCTCCTTCACCAAAGTTAAAGAAATAAACGGGACCGCCAATCGTCCAGCCGAAATTGTTGTAGCGAAACGGACGACGCAGCGCTTTGCCGTTCTCATCGCGCCCGGCGGCGGCTGTTTGATTTGTAAAGAAATCATTGGCGTTTAATTTCTCGTTTCGGACAAATTCATAAAAAGAACCGAAAAATTCATCCGCCCCGGAACGAGTTACAACATTTACCTGCCCGCCGCCGCTTCTACCTGATTCAGCCGGGTAAAGCGAACGCAAAACTTTAAATTCACCGATTGAGTCAACACTCGGATAAGCCTGGATTGTCAAATTCGACCCGCGGTCGGTTATATCCGCACCGTCAACCGTAAAAGTATTTTGGCTGCTTCGCGCTCCATTAACCGAAATTGAAACAATATTTGCCGCCCCGGTTTGGGGATCGGTTGTTCCAACGGAAATACTGTCGTTAAGATCGTTTGAAACTCCCGGCGCAAGCGTAACAAGTTGAACAAAGTTTCGGTTATTAATCGAAAGCTCCCGGACTTGATCGCCGTTTATAACCGTATCCGAAGTCGGCGTAACAAGATTGACCGAAACCTGATCGGCTTCTACCGTAACCACTTCCGATATATCTCCCGCCTCAAGCGTAATATCAACCGTGCGGCGGTCGCCGACATTAAGCCTAATCTCATTTTTTATGGTTCTTTTGAAGTTTGTGGCTTCAACCGTTACGTTATACGTACTTACCGGCAAATTAGGCACGGAAAATTCGCCCCGGTCATTGGTCGTCAAAGTTCGGACGACATTATTTTTTGCAGTATCGGCAACGGTTACGGTTGCCCCCGGCACAGCCGCTCCCGCAGTATCACGCACAGTTCCGACCATTGTGCCCGTAACTTCCTGTGCCTGAGTAAAACCGCTCAGACAGATGCTCAAAGCAAAAGCAAAGAGCAGATAACGCGACATTTTTTTGAAATTTTCTTTCATTGTCTTTCCTTCCTCGTTTGAAAAATTTGTAAATTTTAAATGCAATGTATAAGAAAAATTTAGATTTTTGGAAATTTCTTCAAATTTTCGTTATGGCAACCCGGAAATCTTTAAAACAAAAACCTCAAAACCCCTTATTTTTTATTGAAAATATTACGAAATGCTGAACCGATAATTTGGTTATAAACCTAAAACAATTATTTGTAAAGCAAAAATCGTGCGCGACGGGTCATAAATTCAGACAAATTTGCAGCCCACGCTTTTTCGATCTCTTCGGGCGTCGCGCCTTGCTTTAATTTTTCCAGAATTTGGGCGTTGACCAGCAGCCGCAAAGCCCTATCAACCTGCCAATCATTCGGGTAAAGCTTCCGCAAAGCGGCGGCGATTTCAAAGCCCGTCCGCACCGATTCATAAGCATTCCTGTCGGTAATAATGATATTTACGCCGCCGAGCTCCTCATTCTTGTAAACCGAAGCGTTGGGCTTGAATTTAACCGGAACGAAACGCACGCCTTTCAGGTTTCTTTCATTTAAATATTTCGCCAACCTTTGCCCATCAATCCACGGCGCGCCGATTACTTCAAACGGGGTATTTGTTCCGCGCCCGACTGAAATATTTGTTGTTTCAAACAAACCGATTCCGGGATAAAGCGTTGCCTGCGTTAAACTTCGCATATTC
>DATHTS010000408.1:0-9975 GCA_035462935.1 Pyrinomonadaceae bacterium | reverse complement strand
TCGTTCGCCTTTTCCCGTCATACCGAAACAGGTCAGCCCGAAACTCAACTCCGTCACATGGCAAACAAAATGAGCGCAATGATTATCGCCGTCTTTCTCAAATTCGCAAGCGCAAATCTCTGAAATATGCTTGTTTACATAACTATCCAAATCTTCGGCGGTCGGTTCTTTCATAGTTTTTCATCTCCTTTTCAATAAAATTTCTACATTTGTTTTACGAGTCATTTGTAAAGATTGTCGCTCTCGATGTCTAAAGCGTGATTAAACCGCGCCCGGTAATTTTCGTAGGCGATGCTTGCCGAAAGCTCGACGATTTGCTCGTCGTTGAAATACTTTTTCAATCTCTCAAACAACTCGTCCGACACGCGAACCGGCGTTTTTGACATTTCTTCCGCGTATTCAATCGCCACACGCTCGCGCTCGCTTAAAATCTTTGTGTGCTCCCAATTCGCAACTTCGTTTAATTCCTCATCCGAAACCAAGCTTTTATCCCTGCCGACGGCAGAGCCGATGTCCATTCAGAAAGGACACTCGACTATCTGCGCCGCCCGAAGCTGCACCATAACGTGAATCCGCGCCTCGACTTTGCCCGATTTTTGAATTGCCAGACCGAGCAAATTTCCAAACCACGCAATCGAAGGGCGATGCGCCTGAACCTTCAAAGGCGTAACCACTTTTCCAACCGTTTTCTTCGAGCCGATATAAAGCGGCTTCACTGAAAGTGGCGCTTCATTTTCTTCAAGACCGATTATTCTTTGCTTTCCGTCCATTGTTTTGTAAATAAAATCAATCTTCATCTAACCCATAAACAAATTGTTCACAACCGTCGTGCTCGAACATTATCTGCTTATCGAATGGAGAATTTTCATTTGTGCAGCCACCATAATCTTCAATAAAAGCACCAATTAAAGAAACGTAAAATTTACAAGCGAAACATTGTTGTAATCCCCACTTATCTTTATAGTAGGGTGATTCCATTACTCTGTTTCGCCTTTTCATCCATCTCTCATGGCATTTTTGAAAATGTTCTACGTTGTCTACAAGTTTGTTTTTATCAAGTCGGATTGTCTGTATCTTTCGGAACATTTTTTTCTAAATTCTCTCAAAAATCCCCGCCGCGCCCATTCCGCCGCCGACACACATCGTGACCATTCCGTAACGCGCATTTCTTCTTTCCATTTCGCGCAAAATCGTCGCCGTCAGTTTCGCGCCCGTGCAGCCGAGCGGATGCCCCAAAGCAATCGCGCCGCCATTGACATTGATTTTTTCGGGATTCATTTCCAGAAGTTTGATGACAGCCAGAGATTGCGCGGCAAATGCCTCATTAAGTTCAATAACGTCAATATCGTCGAGCGTCAACCCAGCCATTTTCAAAGCCTTCGGAATCGCATAAACCGGTCCGATGCCCATTTCTTCAGGCAGATAGCCAGCCGTCGCGTAAGAAACAAAACGCGCCAAAGGTTTCACACCAAGTTCTTCGGCTTTTTCCAAACTCATCACAACCGCCGCCGCCGCGCCGTCCGACATCTGCGAGGAATTCCCGGCAGTAACCGGTCCCTTCGCGTGAAACGCGGGCTTTAATTTCGCCAAGCCTTCCAGCGAAGTGTCGAAACGCACGCCTTCATCCGTATCGAAAACGATTTCCTTGCGCCGCACGCGCCCTTTTTCGTCCAATTCGTCAACGCGAACATTGAGCGGCACGATTTCGTCTTTGAATTTTCCCGCTTTGATAGCTTCAGCCGCCTTCTGGTGCGATTTTAATGAAAATTCATCCGCTTCCTCGCGCGAAATCTCGTATTTGTTCGCCAGAGCTTCGGCGGTCAAGCCCATATTCAAATAATAATCGGGATAAGTCTCGACGAGTTCGGGATTCGGGCGCACGACGTTGCCGCCCATCGGAATCATTGACATCGTTTCCAGACCGCCCGCGACGATAATATCCGCGCCGCCCGTCCTGATCCGATCCGCCGCCAGCGAAATCGTTTGCAAGCCCGACGAGCAATAACGATTAACCGTCATCGCGCTCACCTCGACCGGCAAACCGGCGCGAATCGCCGCCGTGCGGGCGACGTTCATTCCCTGCTCGGCTTCGGGAAACGCGCAGCCCATAATCACGTCTTCAATCTGCGATTTGTCCAGATTCGGCACTTGATTGACCGCTTCCTTAATTGCCGCCGCGCCCATCTCATCCGGTCGCGTATTCTTCAAAGTCCCTTTCGGCGCTTTTCCAACAGCCGTGCGCACGGCTGATATGATAACTGCTTCTTTCATAATTTTTCCTTTATGCTTTTTTAAATTCTTCCCAATCTATTTCCAAATCCTTTACAATTCCGCGAATTGTCCCTTACTCCAAATCTTTGCTTCCCCAATCAGGAACGGGAACCGGCACAATCTTTCTCGCATTTGGGTTATACCAATTTCGGTGCGAGCCCTTTCTTTTATTCGACAGCTCAATACAGCCGAGTTCCCTTAATTTTTTGTTACTTCCCGATACTTTATACTGCTTTCAACCGAATTATCGTATCGGTTAAAAACGGCGCGTTTCGATTTACCGGCTGCAGAACTTCGGGCAAAGGCAGATTTAATTCTCCATAGCCTTCAATCAAAGCCTCAAGCGCGTCAGTCACATTCGGCACAATTTCGTCAATCGTATCAGCTTCCGTTACTAATCCGCGCAAAATCGGACAGGTAACCGTCCAACCGCCTTCGGGCTGCGGCTCTAAAACAAGCGACAAACGATAAATGTTTTCCGCAACTTCTTCTTTCATAACTTTATTTACCTTTTATGTCGTATTTTCTTCTGAAACTATTGCGTATTCCCTAATATAGTGATAATCACATTTTTCTGTCGGTTCAAGAGTTCTCATAGCGCGAAAACCATTCTCGGTTTTTATCAATCCGTTTCTGATTGAAGAATTGTCAAAAGCAGGAAAATTATTGGCTAAAATTTGTCCTGCTTTTTTAGCTGTTAATTTTTTAACAGAATCCTTATCAATCCAAACTGTGCGAACCGATTTTGTTTCACCATTTGAATTATTTTCGTTAAAATTTTGAATTTTTACGCGAGACATAATTTTTCACTTCTGATTAAAAACTATTCACCAATAAATTTTCCGTTAGGCGCAATAATAAAATCGCCACATACTGGAGAAAAATCTGTCCAAAAATTGTAAGAAATCATTCCCGCTACTCTTAAATCTGTCTCTTCAAATCCATCATAGAAGAACTCAACTTCGATTTGATACTGATCGCCTTCTAAATTTTTGCCTTCAAAAGTTTCTACTTCGCCTATTTTTCCAACCAACTTGGAATAACCCAGTTTGCGATATTCATCCAATTTATCTTCTAGAATATTTATTGCTTCTTCCTTTTCCATTTGTGAAAACTCCTGTTCATTCGTGGCTAATATTTCTTTTCCGTTCCCTTTCCATTTCAATTCTCTCAATCACATCCGCCACGCGCGCATTCTTCGCCTGCAAGATTCGGTTTTGATTTTATTTGCTGCTCGCAATTAAGCGTTCTTCAACCCTAGCCGAACTATTTAACTGCAAAAGCCGAATTGTCGCTCTAGCATTCGACGTTAAGCCAATAAAAACACCGTTTTCAATCCGAAAATGCTCGCCCCAAACGTCTTTTCGCGGGTTGAAAAGCCGAACAATCTCGCCCGTTTCTCCGTCAATCGAAGAAAGATCGCTTCCTTTATACTTGTTGCAAAGCGTGCAAGCCAGCGCCAGATTTTCCGCCGTCGTTTCGCCGCCGTGTTTTTCAGCGATGATGTGATCAATCTGGTGCTTTGCAAAGCTCGTTTCCTCCGAAATCAAACAGTATTCGCAACAGTCTTCGGCGCGTTCATAGACCAAATTTCTCAAGGCAGTCGGAATGTAAGTTACGCTCATTTCTTCAACTGTTCGCTTGCCTTCGCCTAAGCGATTCGCACCAGATGCTCGATGAATTCGTAACTCGCCCAGGTCTGCTCTTCCGATTCGTTCAAACCTTCGTTCCGGTTCTTTTCCAAAAGCCTTTCAATTTCCGCCTGCAAATCTTCCGACGGGCGCAAAGCGAGAATTTCTTCCGGTTCGGGCAAACCAGCCAAAAATTCCAAAACGTCAGCAAGGCTTTTATAGCCGATTGAAGAGCTCGCCCTGAATTCGCGCAATCCCGCCTCGATAATCTGCGGCAGGTTTTGCCTGTTTGACTCTAAGCGAATCGCTAAATTTTCCGGCAAATCAATTGTTACTTCCATAATTTCTTATTCTAATTGCTTCCGCTGTTTTTCCAATTCAATCCTTTCAATAACATCTACAACACGCGGATTCTTCGCCTGCAAAATGCGGTGTTGAATGTAAATTTGGCTGTCTTTCGTGTTAAATTTATAGCCGTAATCAGCCAAAACCTTCATCACTTCCCAGCGTTTTTTACTCAAGCGGCGCGGCGGCTCGAAAAACGCGCCCATATCAATCATCGGCTCGGCGCATTCGGGGCATTTGCGCGGCTCAGCGCTCGGCTCTTTGGCAAAACTTTTGCGGCAGTCAAAACAAGCCCAATGCGTGTATGATGCGGATTTATCCTTCATTTTTGTTCCGAGACGGTTTTTAAATTTTCCGGGCGGCAGCTTTACTGCCAAATGAACCTGAATGCCGGTTAAAATTGATAACCTCTTGCCACCCAGTAATGCCAATCTTCAACAGCTTCTTTTGTATCTTCATCAACTCCAATCGGGTAAATTTGCTCCAAAGGCACATCCAGAAAATCGTCTTCGCCCCATTCTATCTCGACAAACATTGAATTTTCGCATTCTTCTTCCGGCGCCATTCCTATAACTTCAACAATTTCATTTTCTTTTAGCGGCGAAGCTCTTTTCTTTTCCGTGCAGACCGCTTCAAAAGGAAATGTTATTTTGCCTTCGAGATAGTAATACCATCCCAATGCTCTTTCCATTTCATCGTAAGCATCAACAACTGCTTCAAAAGTTATTCGCTCCTCACGTTTTTCATCCCTTTCGACTCTTTCCATACTCTAAATTTCCTTGGTTTCTCGTTCTCCATTTGGCAATTGCCTAAGTTTTCTAAGCAATGGCATCATCGTCAAGCCCTGCGCAAAGACCGAAAACGCCACGACGCCGAACGTGACCGTCAAAATTTCCGCGCGAAACGGCACGCTGTCGGGAATCCCCAGCGCCAGCGCCAGCGCGCCGCGCAAACCGCCCCAGAACATTATGTGCCGATGTTCGGAATCAATTCGCCAGCGCGAGCGCGAAAACAAAGCGGAAAGCGGATAAATCGCCAGTGCGCGTCCAACCCGACCGTATAGGGAATTTTCAAACGCCGCGCGATAATCGCCACGACCGCGCCGATCAGCAAAATTATCTCAATCGCTTCGATGCCGAGTCCGGGCTGTTCCGCCACCTGATTTGCAACCGATTCTGCAAACATATCCTCTGATTTTAAAGATTAAAGCCGCCGCTTTCTAGTGCTATGTAAAATAATTTTGGTTTTTACGGAGCGCCAGCACCCAGTCTGGCAAAGATTGCGTGAGCAATCTAAAAGTGTTTGGTTTTATTTAAGCTGAATTAAAACTAAACGCTTTTGAACGCTAGCGCGTTCATTGCCAGCCTGGGTGCTGGCGCTCCGTATTTGTATCCTTTTCTAAAAATTTAGTTTACAAAGCACTAACATTTAATTTCGATTTTCAAATAGCAAAAAATCTTAATCCGCTTCGGCTTTCCGCTTCACCGTTTTCAACATTTCCTTCCTGACAATCGCGCTGAACGGCTGAATCAAAGCCCAGTAAAACCCGAATTTCCGGCGGCTTTCCGCGTCGAGACATTTTATGCGCGTTTCGGTCGTCAAACGAGTTTTTCCTTCTATTTCACCAAGCGAAAAATTCCAGACGGCTTTGGCAAAACCTTTTTTGTCGAATTGACGAAAACCGTCGGCATCAATTTTCTGCACATCGCCTCTCAACGTCCAAAATCTTCCCGCCAAACCGAGCAGAATCTCCTCGTTCTCCGTTTCGCCGAGAATTTCAAAACGCATTTTCCGCATCTCGCGCAAAGTCATCTTTTCCGTCGGCATTCCGCGCAGGCGGAACAGCCAGCGAATTACCGCAGATTCGCAAAGATCAACTTCCGTTAGAGCGCAATACACGCTTTCCGCTTTCGCGCGAACAAGTATGTCGTGCGTTTCGCTAAAATCAAATTCGGGCAGAAACTCGTCAATCAGCATTTTGGCTCGCTTCAATTTCGGTGATTTCCAAAACATCGCGCAAAACCTGCGGCTCGATTTCAATCAAAAACCCGCGCTTGCCGCCGTTGATGTAAATGCGCGGCAAATCGAAAATCGTCTTTTCGGCATAAACCGGCATCTTCGTTTTCACGCCGAAAGGCGAAGTCCCGCCGACCAGATAGCCCGTCAATTTCTGCGCTTTTTCCGGCGCGGCAGGCGCGGCGGATTTGACGTTCAAATTTCTGGCAAGATTTTTTGTCGAAACCTCGCGGTCGCCGTGCTGTAAAACAATCAGAGGCTTTTTCTCGTTCGTTTCAAAGACCAGAGTTTTCACGACTGCGTGTTCGTCAACGCCCAAAATTTCCGAAGAATGTTTTGTTCCGCCCTTTTCGACGTAATCGAAAATGTGCGGCTCGAATTCAACTTTTTTCTCGCGCAAAACGCGAATCGCTGGCGTTATCGGGTATTTCATTTTTCTTATCTTTTGCCGATTTAACTTTTTTAGAATTCATCAATTTGACGCTTAAAAGCCAGAGTTCATCAACCGTCTTAAGTCTTTCTTTGACGGCTTTCGGCGACATATCAACTTTCATTTTCAATCTCCCGAAGTTTCTTAATATCAAGCAAATCCTGTTCGCGTCCGCTGATTGTTTTTAACTGAATCAAGCCTTCACGCGAAACTGTCCAGGTTTTTCCGTCTTCCCATTCAATCAACTCACGATTCTCCCAAATTTCTTTGAGCGGTTCGGTAACCAGCAAAAAATCTATCGTAAAAAGCCTTTTCGACTCTTTATCAACTTTAGAAATTCGTCGAATCTGAATCGCTCCGTCGTGAAAATCGAGCGGCAAGCCATCCACATCATAGCCGAGATTTTGCGCCGCTAACCAAACTTTATCCAGGTCTTCAGCTAAAACCAGCAAATCAATATCAATCGTCGCTCGCGGCAATCCGTGAATCGCCATTGCCCAGCCGCCGCAGATCGCATAATCAACATTTTGCCGATTAAGCATTTCGGTAAAATTGACAAATTCGTCTAGTAAAGTAGTCATCACCCGCCTACTTCATTATATCGAAAACAATTCGTTAAATGATCGTTCACCAAACCGCAAGCCTGCATAAACGCATACATAATCGTCGAACCGACAAAATTAAACCCGCGCTTTTTCAAATCCCTGCTCATCGCGTCGGAAACGGAAGTTTTCGCCGGAACTTCCGATAAATTTTTCCAACTGTTCACAATCGGCTTTCCGTCAACAAATCGCCAGATATACGAATCGAAAGAGCCGAATTCTTCTTTAATTTTCAAAAATCCTTGAGCGTTTTGAACCGCCGAAGCGATTTTCAAACGATTGCGGATGATGCCTTCGTTCTGCAAAAGCTCGGTTTGTTTTTTCGCATCGTAAGGCGCGATTTTCTCAGCGTCGAAATTATCAAAAGCCGCGCGGTAATTCTCGCGTTTCCTCAAAACCGTGTCCCAAGACAAACCCGCCTGCGCGCCTTCCAGAATCAAAAATTCAAACAGCCTCCGGTCGTCGCGCGTCGGCACGCCCCATTCGGTGTCGTGGTAATGAATCGCCAGATCGTTTTTCGCCCAGCCGCAGCGATGATTTTCATTTTGCATAAGTTTCAAACGGCAGATATTTTTCAATCAATTCGCTCGGCTTCAAACTGCTGAAATCCGTGTGCGCTTCGACAACCGAATCAAGCTGCAAAATTTCTTCAATCGAATTTACCGTCGCAATGCCGATTGATTTCATTCCGGCTCGATGCGCGGCTTGAAAACCGCCGATGGCGTCTTCAAACACCAGACAGTTTTTCGGTTCGACGCCTAATTTTTCCGCCGATTTCAGGAAGATTTCCGGGTTCGGCTTGCCGTTTGTTATGTCGTCGGCGGTCGTTACCGCTTGAAAAAACCGGCGAAGATTCAAGCCGTCGAGAATAAATTCCATATTCGCAATCGGCGCGGCGGTCGCAATTGCCATTTTAACGCCAATTTGCTCCGCTTCGGTCAAAAATTTGACAACGCCGGCAATCGGCTTTCGTTCGGGCAGGAACAATTCGCGGTAAAGCGATTCCTTACGAAGTCCGAGTTCCAAAAGTCTTTCTTCGTTCGCGTCGGGGAAAAAACCCGGTATAATTTCGCGGTTTGTCTTGCCCGCTATTTTGACGAGAAGCGGTCGCACATCAATCTCGATGCCGTTTTCAAACAGCATTTTTTGCAGCGCCTCGTCGTGAAAACGCATATTGTCAACGAGCGTGCCGTCCATATCGAAAATGAACGCGCGGTTTGTAAAATCCGTCATCAAATACTTTCCTTTTTCGCAATGTATAAAGTTTTCTCAATCAATGCGTGAATCTTGCCGGTTTTGTCGGCGAGTTCGACCGTGTAAATCCGGTCTATTGATTTTTCGGTTTCGAGAATCTTTTTGATTTCGCCCAATTCTTCTTCAGTCAAAACAAAATCGGCAAACAAAGTTTCCTTGCCCGGACGCTTGAAGCGAATTTTCGCTGCTTTGTCCCAGACGATGTAATCTTTGCCAAGAGTTTTAATCAGCATCAGCATATAAATCGGATCAATTCCGCCATACATACTTCCGCCGTAGATCGTCCCGACGTAATTTCGCGTCCGCCACGAAAGCGGGATTTTCACGCGAATCTCCCGGTAATCATCGGCAATATAAATCACCCGCGCGCCCGTGCCGCGATACGCGGGAAAGAAATTGAATTTCAGGCGGTCAATCTTCGTGGCAAAACTTTCGGGCATAAATTATTAAGTGAGAACTGAGAAGTGAGAGGTAAGAAGTAAAAAGTTCTCAATTCTCAGAAACTATCTCAAAAATAATATTATCGTTAAGCAAGCGGTCTAAGACCGCGTTTTAAGCAACAATCTTCGGCAAACGCGGTCACAGACCGCTTGCTTAACCTTACGTTTTGTATTTTTGAGATAGCCTCAAGTAAAAATTTCTCAGTTCTCAGTTCTCAGTTCTCACTTTTCGGAAAACCTTCCGCCTGCAAAACTCTCTCCGCCTGCCGGAAATGGCGTCGTTCGTGTTCGATGACGATATTAAATCCGTCCGTCAAATTGTAGGTGGCGATTTTCAGAAACGGAGAAGTGACGACTGTTTTTTTCCAATCGGCGTTTTCAAGTTCTCGAATCATTTCGACGAGTTCCGTCTGATGGTTTGAAAACTGCTCGATGATGTCCGATTGAACGTCGCTTGGCGGAGTCGCGGCTGCCGAAGTTTTATATTTCCGCTCGTCCTTGCGCATAGATTTCGTCAGCATCCGACCGAAAAACGACGTAAAAGGCGAATAGTTTTCCCAGAAAGAATTTTTTCGCTCGCCGCTTTTGATTTTTTCCAGTTCCGGGAAAAACATCCGGTTGGTTTTAATCAAATGCTCGAAGCACTGCCCGACGCTCCAGCTTTCCGGCGCGGGTTTCCAGTTGATTCGCTCGGCATTCAAATGCCCGAAAGTTTTTTGCGCTTCATCGGAAATCTTTTCAATTTCCGAAATCAAATTATTCAAATCCTTGTTCATCCGTTTATCCTCCGGCTGCCAGTTTCTGTTTTTTTGCCAACTCGCCGTAAACTTTTTCATAGGCGGGGGTCGGCACATTTAATTTTTTAGCCTGCTCGACAACATAGCCGACCAGCGAATTTAGCTCGGCGCGCTTGCCGCTTGAAAAATCCGTGTGCATCGAGGAAGTTACTTCCGGCGGCAGTTCGTGCAATTTATCGAGTTTTTGCT
>DATHTS010000407.1:0-2154 GCA_035462935.1 Pyrinomonadaceae bacterium | reverse complement strand
GAATTAAAAGAAAAATGGCTGGCGATGTGAATAACCGGCGCGTTTGTCCGGGCGCCGTCAAACAAAGCTTGTTTGCTGAAATCTTTATTCAATTTTATCGTGCCGGGCAAAATGCCGTCCGTGTCTTTCGGGTCATTTTCTTTGACGAGCAAGTGCAATTCCATTTCCGCTCCTCCAAGAGCCGCAAAATTCAAAGTTTGCCCGTCGGCGGTTTTGATTGTTTTCTTTTCCGAAACGCCCAAACCGACGACTTCCCATTTCGGTTTGACTATATCTTTCAGGCTTCCGAGACTCGCCGTGTTGAAAACCACGTTGCGGTATTTTTCGATTAGATATCCCGCGCCGTCGTGCAAAGCAGCCGGCGGGATATAACGCAAAACGCCGTCCAAACTCCACATTAAAGTTTTATCCTTGCTTTTGCCGAGATAAGTTTTCAAATCGGCGGCGAGAGTGGTTTTCTGTTTTTCGGAAGTTTGCAGAAATAGTTTTTTATAAAGCTCCTGAGCGAACGGTTGCGGGTTGACTTTCGGAGAAAGCAGCGCCGTGCGAAAATCAAAAACCGCCCGTTCCAAATCCTTTACATCAATCGGATAAGCTTTGCGAAATTCGGGCGTCACGAGCAGAATCCAGCCAATGTTGATTTCTTTGTTTTCCGGCTTTTCCTTTGTCGCGCCTTCTACCTTCGTTTTGCCGACGACGGTGTAAAGCGCGACCGTGCCTGCGCCGAGTTCGGGTAGAATGTTCTGAATATTATCCTTCATCCGCGCGGCTAATGTTTTCTCGACATCTGGCGCAGACTTGGCGAGCGCCTCAATTGCCAGCCGCAAAGCCTTATTCGCCGCCGGAATCTCCGTTTGTTCGAGTTCGTCAAAACGTTTCCTTTCCGCTTCGCTGAGTTTGTCCTCCTTCGCCCTCAAATCACCGAGTTCGCGTCCGAGCGCGGCAAGGTTTTCAATAATTTTAAGAGCTTCTGCTTCGGCACGGCTGTAAGGCAAGGTGAAAAGCGGTTCGCCACCTCGCCGCACAACCTTTCCGAATTCTTCTTCCTTGAGCAAATCCAAAACCGCTTGCGCTTCCGGTAAGCGTCCTTCTTCGATAAGCAATTCAGCTAGGAATCTGTAAATAAATTCGTTTTCCAGAAGAAAACTTTTCTGGGATTCCTTATCTAAGCCTTTGTTATGACTGCGAATCTCTTGAAAAATATTGACAGCCTGTTTGCCGTAAATAATAGAAAGATGCCTTCTTCCGAGTTGTTCCTGTATTCCCATTAGATTGTAGAGAGTTTCCGCTTCGCTTCTTCTATCTCTAATTTCTCGTTTAATTATCAGAGATTGTTCGTAATAGTTTCTCGCCTTTTCATATTCTCCGAGTTTGTAATGGACATTTCCCAATAACAAAACAGCTATACCTTCGCCGTATCGGTCATTAATTTCTCGAAAGATGATTAGTGAGGGTTCAAGATAATTACGCGCCTTTTCATACTGTCCAAGATTAATGTAAACATTTCCTAAACCACTAAGGGTTGCGCCTTCACCACGACGATCTCTAATTTCTTGATGGATTACCAAAGCCCTTTCGTAAAAGGTTCGTGCCTTTTCATATTGTCCAAGATTGGCATACACACCTGCCAAGTTACCAAGAGCATTCAACTCGGTTGATTGATTCTTAAATTCTCGACTTATTTCCAAAGATTGTTCAAAATAGTCTCGCGCCTTTTCTAGTTGTCCAAGATTACGGAAGGTAATTCCCAGATTACCGAGAGTTTGTCCTTCCCTATTTCGGTCTTTAAGTTCCTGGCTGATTGTTAATGATTGCTCAAAATAATCTCGCGCTTTTTCATACTGGCTCAAAGCCCCTAAAGCATTTCCTAGATTATTTAATGCGTCACTTTCGCTATATCGGTCTTTAAGCTCACGGCTTATTATTAATATTTGCTCAAAATAATTTAATGCTTTTTGACGCTGTCCAGAATAAAAATAAATAATTCCCAAACTAGTTAGCACTGGAATTTCACTTCTTCGGTCATTAAGTTGTTGTCTAATTGCTAAGGACTGCTCGTAATAATCTCGCGCTTTTTCATATTGATTCAACGCAGCAAAAGCATTTCCCAAACCGTTCATTGCTTTGCTCTCGCCAACTTGGTCTTTGAGTTTA
>DATHTS010000406.1:0-12784 GCA_035462935.1 Pyrinomonadaceae bacterium | reverse complement strand
GGAAAACTTATCAATTATCCATTATCAAATATCAATTATTTTAGTGGTTTTTTTCAATCTTCTAATTTGCACAACCTTCAGATGATTCGGATTTCAAATTTTAGTCGGTGAGATTAAAATTTGAAATCTCTGGAAAACTATCAAGCCCTATAAAATCCTTTTATCTCCTTTTAGACTTTACAGGGCTTGATAGTTTTTTTTGCAATTAAAGTTTATTTGGTTCGCGCCGGGATAGCGACAAAACGCTCCATTGAGGAGTAAATTTGTAAGTAAATTTTCGTTTCGCGGGGAATTAAAGTCGCCCAATTCGCGCCGCCGCGCCGGATGTAAAGAGGAAGTCTTGCCGGATTAGAATTGTAACCAGCCGAAATTAACTGTTCCTGCGTGGCAATACCGCTCTCAACCGCATTTTGAACGGTCTGATTTGCAATCAGGTCGTTCCACGTCAACTGCATATAAAGCAGCATTGCTTGCGAGGCATTTACGTGGTCGCGCATTCCCTCGACAAAATCCGGCATTAGGTTAGCGCCGGGAAAACGCGCGCGAATCATCCTGTAAGTCGAAGGAATCATCTGCACCATTCCGCCCGCGCCTGCCGTGCTGACCGAATAGCGATAAGTTCCGCCCTCGTTCATTGCAAAAAGCGTATAAATTTCGTTGTAGATATTATTGTGAAACTCATTCCAAAACCGTTGGTGGTCAACGTGCTCGACAACCGCCAGACGCTCGGCAATATCAACTATGCGCGGCTGAATGTAAAATTTTTTCTCGCGCAGTTTCTCCCGCGCCACGTCAAGCGTATTTCGCACGTAAAATTTTCCGGCATTAACAGTTTCAATTGTAACCAAACCGGGATGCGTTGAAATATAATAAGCCGTTTCGATGTATTGTCCATCGCGGACAATCGGATATTGAACCAAAAGCGGTAAATGGGCGCGGTTTTTCTCATCGAAAATCATTACGGGCGTGTTCACGCCGTTTGCGCGGATAATGCGAACCCTGACGCTTTTGCCGTTGGAACTCGTGGTCGGAATTTCAGCGCCGCGCGAAAGAAAGTTATCCTTTGTCATCGCAGCATAATCAAGTTGCTGCGTGTCCCAATCGTGAAAAGCAATACGAATAACATCCGTCACTAAAAAAGAATCGGTCAAAGCTGTCGGCAACGGGCGAGCCTGCATCTGGCGTTTGGCTTCGGCGATTTTGCTTTTCAGCTGACCAAAAGCCAGAGAGCTTGTAATATTTGATTCTGCTGCCGCAAAGGAATTATTAGTTTGAGTTCTAACAGGCGTTGCCGCAGGACGCGATGAAGGCGTCGGAGCAGGCGACAGTAAAGTGTTTGTAACGACAATTCTTTTTGTAGATTCCGTCTTACCGGGTGTTGCGGAAGAGCCGACGACAATACGTTCGCGGGTCGGAGTCGTAGTCGGCGAAGCCGTCTGTGAAAACACCGAGAACGCAGAAAACACAAATATATTTAATCCGATCAGAACTTTTAATTTCATAATTTTTTTTGAACTGAGACTGCTGGCGAAAATTCTCGCAGGGAAAAGTCAAATCAAGCTCACGGAAGCGCTTTCCGTGTATATAAAGATTCGCTTAAAACATAAAAGGTTGTCAAATTTGCAGGGAAACAATTATACATTCCACAAATTTTTTTTATAGATATATTGATTTGTCGAAAAACGGATTTTACGATATAACTAATTTTTCTTTCCCCGCGAAGATGTATGAAGAAACTTTTCGGAACGGACGGAATGCGCGGCGAAGCCGGTGCGTTTCCGCTTGATGAACAAACAATTAAGATTGTCGGCAGTTCGCTCGCCCGGCAGTTTTGGGAAAAACTAAACCGCCAGCCGCGTTTTGTAACCGGAAGAGACACGCGCGAATCAGGCGCGTGGATTGAAAAAGCGTTTCACGCCGGAGCGTTGGCGGAAAAGGCGCACTGCGAATCGGCGGAAGTCATCACAACGCCGGGCGTGGCTTTTCTGACGAAAAAATTCGATTTCGACGCCGGAATCGTTATCAGCGCCTCGCACAATCCTTTTGAAGACAACGGAATAAAGATTTTCTCGCCCAGCGGACAAAAGGTTGATGGCGAAACCGAGAGGGAAATTGAGAAAAACATTTTTCAGATTTCAGATTCCAGATTCCAGATTCCAGATTTTGTTTTTGAAGTTGACAACGGAAATGCTGAGAAATATCAAACCGCTTATCTCGATTATCTTGCCGGTGAATTTCAAAATTTATCGCTGGAAAATTTCAAGATGGTGATTGACTGCGCCAACGGCGCGGCTTCGAGCCTTGCTCCGAGGCTTTTTAAAAGATTCGGCGCGGAAATTATAACGACAAACTGCTCGCCGACAGGTCGAAACATCAACGAAAATTGCGGTTCGCTTCACATCGAAAATCTTCAAGAGCAGGTAGAAAAAGAAAACGCTGATTTCGGCGTAGCGTTTGACGGCGACGCCGACCGTTCGTTGTTTGTTGACGAAAAGGGAAATCTGGTTGACGGCGACGCGGTTCTTTGGATTATGGCGCAGCATCTCACGGCGCAAGGAAAACTGCGAAATAAAACCGTTATCGCCACCGTGATGAGCAACATTGGTTTGGAACTCGCGCTTAAGTCAAAGAATATCAATCTGAACCGCACGGCGGTCGGTGATAAATATGTGCTGGAAGAACTTTTGAAAACCGGCTCAGCCGTCGGCGGCGAGCAATCGGGACATATCATTTTCCCCGAAAAAAGTTTGGTCGGCGACGGAATGCTGACGGCATTGCTCTTGCTCGAAGCTGTGAAATCAAACGGCAAAACCTTATCGGAAATGACCGAAGGCTTTACGCGCTACCCGCAAATTCTGGTGAATGTAAAAGTGCGCGAAAAACAGCCGTTTGAAGATGTCTTTGAAATTGCCGAGGCTTCAAAACAACTGGAAAGCGAACTCGGCGCGAGTGGCAGGCTTCTTCTTCGTTATTCGGGAACGGAAAATCTTGCCCGTGTGATGATCGAGGGCAAAAATCAAAGCGACATCGAATCACAGGCAAACCGTTTGGCGGAAGTCATAAGAAGAAATCTGGGATAAAATGTTCACAATACTTTATCGCTGGCGAATAAAGCCGGAAAAAGAGCGGCAGTTTATTGAAAGCTGGTCGGAAGTAACAGCTAATTACCGTGAAAATTTTAACTCGCTCGGCTCGCGTCTGCATCGCGGCGAGGACGGAATCTTTTATTCCTACGCGCAATGGCATTCAGCCGAACAGCGCAAAAAGGCGTTTGAAAATATTCCGAATCTTCCGGGGATGGAGAAAATGCGCGAGGCTGTCGAGGAATCTTTTCCCGAAATTCGGCTCGAAATTGTCTCGGATTATTTAATTTTGCCGGAAAATTGACAAAACCCGGTTTTCCGCTTGCCAAAACAAAATCAAAAATGTATATTCTAAAACAACGAAACGGTAGGTTAATCCTCCGTTTCAGGTGGTTGCTGGGGTGAGGACGGTAGCCACGAATTGGCGGGTGCGGCACACTTCCACGTTGCTTCACCCGCTTTAATTTTAAATCAAGGTTTGCTCCCGCAATTTTCCAAGCGTTAAAATTCTAAGCAGCAGTTTGAAAAAAGGAAAAGAAGAAACTGTCAATTATCAATTAAATTGCAAAGAATTAAACGTTTATTCACTGCAAAATAGTGGATAGTTGATAATTGACAGTTGATAATTAAAGCCTTCATTTTCCAAACTGCCTGTAAAACAAAAGATGCAGGATATCCGCCGACAATTTTTGCTCTCCGCCGCCCGTTCTCTCGAAAATCATCTTAAAAATTCGGATAATTTTTCGGACAGTTTTTTACAAGAGCTTTTCCGTACCTTGCATACCATAAAAGGAACAGCCCAAACTTTCGGTCTGGAAAACGCCGGACGATTAGCGCACCAACTGGAAAATCTTTTGCAGGCGGGAAAAGATAAGAAAATTTCAAATATTGAAGATTCCAGAAATCTTTTAACGGAAGGAATCAGAGCTTTAATCAAAATTTTAGACGGCGAAGAAGATGCTGTTCCTACAAAGCTGGTAGAAAAAATAAGAGCGATTATTCCGGTTGGAAATGAGCCGGAAATTCCTGCCCTAAATTCGCCGGCACAAATTCCCGAAGAGATTTTCAAACAGCTTTCCGAGCAGGAAAAATCAGCCGTCTTCGCCGCGCAAAGAAATGGGAAAAACCTTTTCGGTTTGGAAATAGGATTTGATTTGACGAATTTTGCCGTCGGATTGAAGAATGCGCGTGAGAGTTTGAGCCGAATCGGTGAAATTATCGCCACTTTTCCGGGCAAAAATCCCAATACACCGGTTGGATTTTTATTTCTTTTTTCTACGCAGGAAAATGAAAGGCAAGTCGAAGAAATTATTGAAGATTATTCGGCAAAAATCATTTTTAAAGAAATCGCCGAAAAGAATTTTGAAAACAACCTGCAAGCCATTTTGTCCCGAGTTGTAGAACACGGCAAAACGGTGGCGGGAAATTCGGGAAAGCAAGTTGAGTTTGAAGTTTCAATCGAAGAAATTAAACTTTCCGGCGAAAAACTCAAAATAATTTTCGACGCGCTTTTGCATCTGGTTCGCAACGCGGTTGATCATGCGGTTGAAACGGCGGAAAGAAGAGAATTTAAAGGCAAGCACGCGAAGGCAAGAATAAAAATCGGATTAAATATCGAAGAAAATCAACTGATTTTGAAAGTAGAAGATGACGGGCGGGGAATAGATTTAGAAAAAATCCGGGAAAAAGCCCTGGAAAAAAATCTGATTTCGCCTGAAACTGAACTGAGTGAAGAGCAGTTGCTCGATTTGATTTTCCTCCCCGAATTTTCCACCGCCGAAAAACTGACGGAAATTTCCGGTCGGGGCGTGGGTTTGGACGCCGTAAAAAACGCAGTCGAAAACGCGGGCGGCAGAATCGGCATCAAAAGCCGAAAAGATGCCGGCACAACTTTTGAAATTTCATTGCCAAAGAAAAATTAGAAGGATAATTAAAACAAGGATGTTCAGAATAAACAGAATAAATTTTATTTCAAATCTGTGTTCATCTGTGTTCATCTGTGGTTTTCTTCTTCTTTTTGTTTCCCTCCAAATTAACGCCCAAGATTTACCCGATAAAATTCGCGGCTACAAAGTCCACAGAGCAAACATTTTGGTGCAAAACACGGAAGAAACTTCGGAAAAGCAGGATGATTTGCGCGTTGAGGTAAATTTTGACGGACCGGAGCTTGTTGATTTTTCCTTAAGCGGCGTCAAACTCGAACTCGGCGGCAGCTTCACGATTTACGGGCAAAGCGGCGTGGTTGATTTTATTTCTTTCAAAGATTTTAAGGTGAATGACATCAAGGTTGAAATTGAAGAATACAAGGATTCTTTTGACTTTAGAAAAAACGAGACATTTGAGCTGAAAAAGCCGGTTGAAATTTTCGTCGGAACAGGACAGACTTTGCGCGTGGCTTTAAAGGAATGGCGCGAATCGAAAGAGGAATGGACGGTTACGGGTAAAGTCTTCGTTTTCGGCAGGTTTAATAAGATGGGATTCAAGTTTAAGCGGGTGATTCCGGTTGAAGTGAATGTGAAAATCAAAAATCCGCTTCTGGAAAATAAATAAAATCTTAGAAAATTGCTAATTTAGTTTTTTGCTCGTTTTGCGTTAAAATTATCTCGACACTCAAAAAGAGGTTAAAATGAGCGAAAAAGTTACGAATTTATCCGAATACATTGCCGAAAACTTCGGTGCGAACGCTTCCTATGTGGAAGGTCTTTTAAGCCGCTATCAATCCGATCCGAATTTGGTTGACGAATCCTGGCGCAGCTATTTTAGCGAGCTGCTGGGCGGCGCTTCGCCCTCGGATGGCGGGAACGGAAAGCAAACTTCTGCGGCAGCTCAAACGGCGAAACCTACCAAAGCGCCGGAAATTGAGGATAATGGCTCGCCTGCTGTCAAATCGTCGCCTGCTCCGAAAAAGCAGGCGGAAACTGCGCTCAGCGCGGATACGGAAGCAAAGGCTTTGTATGGCGCGTCGAAGAAGATTGTTGAAAATATGGAGCAGAGCTTGACTGTTCCGACCGCGACTTCGCTTAGAAGTATTCCGGTCAAAGTGCTGGATGAAAACCGCCGGATTATCAATGATTATCTTAAATCGCAGTTTCGCGGAAAGGTTTCTTACACCCATCTGATAGCGTGGGCGATTATCAAAGCCGCGAAGGCTTATCCGCAGATGAATCACGGTTTCGGCGTTGTAAACGGCGCGCCGTCGCGTCTGGAACACGAAAACGTCAATCTCGGTCTGGCGATTGACATCGAGAAAAAGGACGGCTCGCGCAATTTGCTTGTGCCGAACATCAAGGGCGCGGATAAGTTGGATTTTTCCGAATTTTATGACGCTTACAACGAAATTGTCGAAAGCGCCCGAACCGGAAAATTATCCTTAGAGGATTTTCAAAACACGACCATTTCACTGACAAATCCCGGCACAATCGGCACGGTCGCTTCAAACCCGCGTTTGATGGCTGGGCAAAGCGCGATTATTGCGACCGGCGCAATCGAGTATCCGGCGGAGTATCAGGGAATGACCGCCGCCGCGCTATCGAATCTTGGAATCAGCAAAATTATCACAATTACTTCGACCTACGACCACCGCGTGATTCAAGGCGCGGAGAGCGGTTTGTTTTTGAAGAAAATTCACGAATTTTTAATCGGGCAGCACGAATTTTACGATGAGGTTTTCCGCGATTTGGAAATCAATTTCTCGCCTCTTCGCTGGGCTGAGGATTACAATCCGTCGCTGTTCGGCGGCGATCATCTGCGCGAGCAGTTCGTCAAACAGGCTAAAGTTTTAGAGCTTATCAACGCCTACCGGATTCGCGGGCATCTTCTTGCGGATATTGACCCGCTCAATATGACTTCGCAAAACGCGCCGGAACTCGATTTGGAACATTTCGGGTTGACGATTTGGGATTTGGATCGGGAATTTATCACAGGCGGGCTGCACGGCAAGGAAGTTTCCACCCTGCGCGAGATTTTATGGGTTTTGCGCCGCGCTTACGCCGGAAAAGTCGGGATCGAATATCGCCATATTCAGAGCAAGGAAGAAAAGCAGTGGATACGCGAGCAAGTCCGCGAAGAGTTTGTAGACACAAAGCCGCTTTCGCCGGAAATACAAAAGGAGCTTTTGCAGAAGCTCATCGAAGCCGAGCAGTTCGAGCAGTTTTTGCACAAAAAATATCTCGGACAAAAACGCTTTTCGCTCGAAGGAACGGAAACGATTATTCCTTTGCTCGACCAGTTGGTCGAAACAGCGTCGGAAGGCGGCGTCGAGGAAATTTTTATGGGAATGGCGCACCGCGGGCGTTTGAATGTTTTATCGAATATCGTCGGCGATCCTGAAAAAGGCGATATGGCGGAGCGCATTTTTACCGTTTTTGAAGGAACTTCGCACCCGTCGTTTCCGGCTGACGAAGGCGATGTGAAATATCATCAAGGCGCAATCGGGAATCGGGAAACGAAAAACGGAAAGAGCGTGAAAATCCAACTCGCCTCGAATCCTTCGCATCTGGAGTTTGTTGATCCGGTAGTTGAAGGAATGGCGCGGGCGCGGCAGGATGAACTGCTCAAAGGCGACGAAGCTGATGCCTCAGTTCGTGATGCAGTTCACGACCGCGTTTTGCCCGTTCTGCTTCACGGCGACGCGGCGTTTGCGGGGCAGGGAATTGTGATGGAAACCTTGCAGCTCGCTAACCTTCGCGGTTATCGAACTGGCGGAACGATTCACATAGTTATCAACAATCAAATCGGTTTTACGACTTCGCCGGAAGCCGGGCGCACCTCGATTTATTCGACCGACGCCGCGCAAATCACTCAAGCTCCGATTTTCCACATTAATGCCGACGACCCGGAAGCCGCTTTTCGAGTGGTAAAAATCGCGCTCAATTACCGGCAGGAATTTAACAAGGATATCATTCTCGATTTAGTCGGTTTTCGCCGTCTCGGACACAACGAGGGCGACGAGCCGAGTTACACTCAGCCCTTGATGTATGCCCGCGTGAAAGCGCATCCCGGCGTGCGAAACATCTACGCGCAAAAGCTGATTCGGGAAGGCATTATCAGCGAGGAAGATTTGAAACAGATGACCGATAAGGTCGTCGAAAAATACGAGGGAATTCTCCAGCGGGCGAAACAAATCGCTTCCGAAAAACCGGCGAAAGCCAAACTCGCGCCGCACGCAGAGGACGAGGACGGCTCGCAAGTTTTAGAAACGGCGATTTCCAGAGACTTGCTGCAAACGGTCGCGGAAAAAATCTCAATCATTCCCGAAGACTTTCACATCAACCCGAAAATGGTCGGGCAGCTCGCACGCCGCGCAAAAATGGGCGCGGGCGAAGTGCCGATGGATTGGGGCTTTGCCGAAGCCGTTTCCTTCGGCTCGCTCGTTCTCGAAGGCACGAGAGTGCGTCTCAGCGGTCAGGATTCCGGTCGCGGCACTTTCTCGCAGCGCCACGCGCTGATGTATGACACGAATACCGGCGCGATGTGGTCGCCGCTCGGCGATCTCAGGTCGGAAAAAAATCCCTTGGCTCGTTTTCAGGTTTTCGACAGTTCGTTGTCGGAAAACGGCGTTCTGGGTTTTGAATACGGATATTCCACGATTGCCCAGGACAGCCTTGTGATGTGGGAAGCGCAATTCGGCGATTTTGCCAACGGAGCGCAGGTAATTATTGACCAGTATATTTCCGCTTCCGAAGATAAATGGAAACAAAGATGCCGTCTGGTAATGCTTCTGCCGCACGGCTACGAAGGTCAGGGACCGGAACACAGCTCGGCGCGTCTTGAAAGATTTTTACAACTTTGCGCCGAAAATAATATGCAGGTCTGTTACCCGACAACACCGGCGCAGTATTTTCATTTGCTTCGCCGACAGGTTCGCCAGGAAATCGTGCGCCCCCTGATTGTAATGACGCCGAAAAGCCTGCTGCGTCTTCCGGCGGCGAGTTCGACGGTTGAAGATTTAACAACGGGCGGTTTTCAACCCGTTATTGACGACGCTTCAATTAACGATAAAACGAAAGCGAAACGCATTGTTCTGTGTTCGGGAAAAGTATTTTACGATCTGGACGCCGGTCGGGAAGATGCGCGTGACAATCGCGTGGCGATTATTCGTCTTGAACAGTTTTACCCGTTTCCAACCGAGAGAATAAAAGAAATTTTCGCGTCTTATGAAAACGCGCAGGAAGTTTTCTGGACGCAGGAAGAACCGCAAAATATGGGCGGATGGTTTTTTGTCCAGCCGCGAGTTAAGGAGCTTTTAAGCGGGAACGCCAAGCTGAAATACGTCGGAAGACCGGCTTCGGCATCTCCTGCCACCGGCTCTTACGCCGTTCACGAACTTGAACAAAGGCGAATTGTGGATGAGTCTTTGATAAAAGATGCCGAAGAAATCTCGGCGGCAAGCGAACCGGAATTATCGGAAAAAGTCGCTCCGGCGAGTTCGTAATTTAATTGTTTTCAAGTGAAGGGATAGATAGTCCTAAGGAATTATCTATCCCTTTTATTTAATTTCCCCAGACAGTTTTATCAAATCACAATTCTCCCTTCGTTGTTATTATTCGCATCAGGTTTTTAGGGTAATGTTCGCTTTGAACAACTCTCAGCAATTTGCTTCCCTGAAAACTTTTGCTTGATTTAATTAACTATAAAATTTCTATGATTTAATTCCAAACTTTTTAGCCTGTTGAAATTTCATAAGAGGCGAATAATCACAAGAATTAAAATAAAACTTAAGTTTGTCCAAGTCTTTAAATACTTCCAAACCTGTTTTTTCAAGGAAATTTTTTTGAACTGCCAATAGTTTCCATAAGTTAGAAAACTGCTCGGTTAATTCGCAATTTCTAATATGTTCTTTAAATTTTTTATTTATTTCTTCTTTTTGTTCTTTCGTTAAAACATCAAAATTGATTTTTTGATGTTCATCTAAAAATGTCATAACTTCAGCCAAATAATAGCCAATATGTTTATAACCTTCTTTGGGTGATGGTGGAGCATAATAATCGCCTGTTTCTAACTCTTTTAAGGAAAAATTTGAGCGATCTGCTATTAAACCAACTTGCTGAAAATCAAGAAGGCTCTTAAAAGAACCTATTGAGCCTGAATTAGAATTACCAACAATTTTGCCTCAAGCGTTCGAGTTACTTAAAAATTCAGGTTGGAGTATTTCCGAAATAGCTGAAAATCTTTCAATTTCTGAGGTGGATTTAAAATGGTTAATCTATCTAGATTCAGAAAGTCTCCCTTCACAAAATATGGAAGAAACAATGGTTAAAGATAAATTTAATTCACAACTAGAACCGCAAAACTTATTCAAATTTTCTAAACGGAAGGATTGAGTCTGTAAGTTAAACTAGAACCAAATCGTCCAATCTCTGATACGGTAGAGAGTTGTAAGCAAGAATTATATTGTCCTTTTCAATTCCCGCCTCCAATAAGTCTCTAACAACTTCCGCATCCGTATTGTCGCGCTCGACATAAACCGTGCCGTCTTGCAAGCGAAAATGCAGGATAACATCGTAAATGCGCCGACCTTTTTCATTCCAGCCGGAATCCACAACCAAAAATTCATTTGTTTCGCGGTCGCAAACGGCACGGGTTTCGATTTGCCCGTTGGCTGGCTGAAACTGCGCGTGGCGGTTAACAGTTTGCTGTAAGATTTGGCGGTAATTTTCAATTTGATTATTCATCGCTCAAAACGATTCATCAACCTTTATCTCAATCTCAGGAAACGCAGTCAAAGAAAAGCTCTCGCCTTTGTGAAATGTCCGCTTCGAGCCAAAGCCGTCAGCACTCGGTTCGCGGTAATCTTCTACAGTTTCTTCCTGCACGTTCAAAACGAGATATTGCCGGATGCCCGCTTTGGCATAAGCCAGACCTTTGGCAAGACGGTCGCGTCCTAAAGTTGTGTCGGAAATTTCGACAATCAGGAAAATATCTTCCGGTGTCGGGTGTCGGTCGGCATAAAAGTTTTTGTCGGGAACAACTAAAGCAATGTCGGGTTCAGGCTCGGAAAACTCATCAAGCCAAATCGGATTTTGATTTCTGACAATTACTTTGTCGTCGAGAAGTTTGTAAAAAAGGCGTGTTAAGCGGTCGTTTGCGGAAGAATGTTTTGTTCCTTTCGGCATTTTTTCAATAATCACTCCGTTGAGTAGTTCAACCTTATCTTCCTCCGTTAAAATTCCGTGTTCAATCATTCGGTCGTATTCTTCGACGCTGATCAGGCGGGCGCGGAGAACTTGCCCGTTTTGGTAAACCTCGGTTTTCGGCACGGATTTTTGGACTTCTAAAACAGCGGACATATTTTTTTTACCTCAATTGTAATTTTATAATAGTTTAAGCGTTAGTTCACCAAATTGAGTGAGGGAAATGGTAAACGGAAATTTTCCTGCGTTCATTTGTCGGTTTCCTCAAAATCTAGCTTTTCGTCGGTCTAAGAATGTTTTTGCAAAACCCAGGTTGTCATACAGCGTAGATTCTGGACGTTGGTTGTTTTGATCGGTTCGAGAAATTGCCCGCCGAGATTTTCGGTCGCGGTCATCAAAAAGTCTTCGTTGACCAGAAAACGCTCCGAGCCGTCGGGCAGTTTGTATCTGCCGTTTCCGGTCGGCGCGATTAAATCTTCGATTCCGATTGAGGAAGCGAGGCGCGCAAAGAGCATTCCGTTTGGTTTTAAGACGCGCCACATCTCTTTTAACATTTGATCAAATTGCTCTTTGTTTTCGGCAAAATGCAGGACGGCGCTGCTGATTACGCAGTCGAAGTGTTTGTCGGGAAACGACATTTTTTCGACCGCAGCGATTTGGAAATTTTCGAGCGGAAGATCGGGCGCGAGAGTTCGAGCGAGACGTTTCACCTGCTCGACGGCTTCCGCGTTTCGGTCAACAACGGAGACGTTGCAGCCCATTCGCATAAAATAGATGACGTTGCGCCCGCCGCCGCATCCGGCGTCGAGGATGTTCATACCGGGCGCAAATCTGCCTTTCTGAATCTGGTCAAAAAGGTAAATATCAATATCGCCGAAAATTTCCCGAACATTTTTCATCGGTTAATATTAGCTTAAATCAACCGTTTGAGAAATCGGGGCAAATTAAAAATCCTTTCAAGCTAACAACTTAAAGTAAATCAGGAATTTCAAGAATCATTTTACAAATACCGTTCGCGCAAAATATTCAGATGATGGCGGATGTGTCCGACCATTATGTATGCCAGAGCGCGAACTGAAACCGGAACGTCGCTTGCCGTGCCGGTTCTTGTCCATGCCTCGTCAGGCAGATTTTTGAAAAGTATCAGATTTGCTTTTCTAGTTAGTATTAATTCTTCGGTTAAGTCGGTTAATTTCGCCCCGTTGAAATTTGAATTTTCGATGTAGCCGTCCTGCTCAAAGCCTTCAATCGGCGTCTGGTCGGCGCGGGAAATCCGCAATGCGCGGTAGGCGAAAATTCGCTCGCCGTCGGTCAGATGTCCGAGCAGTTCTTTGATCGTCCATTTTCCCGGCGCGTAGGCGTGGAGCGATTTTTCTTCCGTGATTTCGCCGAAAAGTTTTTCGAGTTCGGTAAGCTGATTCTGCATTGCCGTAACGATGTCGGTTTCTTCGACGAGGGAAACGTATGTTTCGTAATATCGGTCGTATTCGTTTGATTCGGGACGGTTCATAATTCGATTATTTTAACAAAACCGCGAGAAATTTTTCAGCATTATTTTGAAAACGGAAT
>DATHTS010000405.1:0-2510 GCA_035462935.1 Pyrinomonadaceae bacterium | reverse complement strand
TTTTATCATACGCGGAATGCCCTGCAAGTCAGGGAAAAAATCAACTTCGCGCCAGATTTCGGGCGCAAACATTCTGCGGACTTTATTTGATTGATTAAAACCGATTTCCATCAGCAAAAAGCCGTTCGATTTTAAGAATTCGGGCGATTCGATGATAAGTTTTTCGATAATTGATAAACCGTCTTTTCCGTCCGTCAAAGCGACTTGCGGCTCGAAATCGCGGACTTCCGCCTGCAAGGTCGAGAAATCCTCGCTCGGAACATACGGCGGATTGGACACGATCAAATCGAACTTTTCATCGTTGAATTCGGCAAAAACGTCCGAAACTTTCAGGTTTAATCTCTCTAAAACTCCGAGCCATTTCGCATTCTTTTCGGCAATCCGCAAAGCCTTTTCCGAAACATCCAAGCCGATTGCGCTCGCTGTTCTAACTTCATGCAAAATCGCCACGGAAATACAGCCCGAACCGATTCCGACTTCGCAAAACTGCGGATTTTCTTTCGCTTTCAAAATTTCTATCGCTTTCTCGACAATCAATTCCGTTTCCGGTCGCGGAATCAAAACGTCGGGCGTAACCCAAAAATCAAGTCCGTAAAATTCCTGTTTTCCAACAATATACTGAAAAGGCTCGTGAGCAGCGCGGCGATTTAGAAAATCTTGAAAGATTTCTTCTTCCTTTTCAGTTAATTCGTATTCGGGATGTGCAATTAGAAAGGTCTTGTCTTTTTTGAGGGCGAAAGACAAAACGGATGATGCTTCGCGGCGGGGTTCGGCAATTCCGCTGTTTTGCAGGATTTTTGTTGCTTCTTGGAGTTCTTCAGCGATATTTGGCAAAACTTTTTATAATTTAGTTGCTTTTGTAGCAATAAAAATCGGCGTATATTTGTTCAAAAGAACATTCGCTTCCTCCGACCAATAATCTTCATAGAAACCCGTAATCGCAAAGCCCGCCGCGATTTGCCCGCCGATTTGTTCTTCAAGCGTGTGGCTGAATTCGAGAGGCTCTTTGCGGTTGATTCTCTCGTTAAGCTCTTCTACGTTCAACGATTCCAAATCTGAATAAGGCAAGGAATACTTGACGCGCAAAACGCCTTCTTCTTCTTCTAGTTTCTGATCGAAAATAAATATTATCGGATTGGTAAATCCGACCAGCAGCGTTCCGCCTCGTCGCAAAACTCGATAACATTCGCGCCAAATCGGTTCAAGCTTCGCCATAAAACAATTCGAGCAGGGATGAAAAATCAAATCGAAGCTTTCATCCGCAAACCGCGACAAATCCGCCGCATCGCCTTTTTCCAAACGAATTTCTAGATTTTCTCTTTCGGCGACAAATCTATCCTGCTCCAACTGTTTAGCGGAATTATCAAACGAAGTAACTCGCGCCCCGGCAGCCGCTAAAATCGGCGCTTGCTGACCGCCGCCCGAAGCCAGACACAGAATATCCTTGCCCCTGACCTCGCCGAACCATTCGCGCGGCACAGGTTTCAAAGGCGTTAAGATCAATTCCCAATCGCCGTTTCGCGCCCGCGCAATTTCTTCGGAAGAGACGGGAATGCTCCATTCGATTCCTTCTTCGACATTTTTATCCCAGGCTAAACTGTTGTGTTCCAGAATATTCATATTTTTAAAAGGCGGCTCGCCGCAAATACCAAATTGTCGCTTTGAAAGTAAAAGGTTTTCTCTCATCTTCCTTAAAAAACGGTTTTACGCCGTCAGAAAGCCATTCTCTAACTTCTTCGATTGACTGCGTGCCGCCTTCAACCGCGGCAATCACGTTGCTCATTGTAACGAGAAAATCAACTAATTCCGCAGCCGAAAATTCGATTATATTTTCGTGCCAATCCTGCCGCGCCAAAACAAAATCGTTCGGGTTTTCACTCGTCGTTTCAAATGAAATCTCCGCTCGCGGCGGCACAGGATATTTTTTCAAAAACTCCTGCTGATGCCAATCGCCAAAAGCAGGATTTTTCTCCGCTTGGTCCGAGAAATAATTGTCGTAGGCGATCAGCCAACCTTCGCGTTTCAAAACGCGGTCAGCTTCCTTAAAAAACTTATCTTTATCAACCCAGTGAATCGCCTGCGAAATGGTGATCAAATCGAATTTGTCGCCGCCAAGCGGAAGATTTTCAGCGGACGCCAAAATATATTCGACGCCGTTTTCCTTTTCAGCCCAAGCGAGCATTTCGGCGGAAATGTCCAAACCGATTACCCTTTGAGCTATTTCCTTTAGCGCGGCGGTTGAAAATCCCGTGCCGCAGCCAACATCCAAAGCAAAAAGCAAGGGTTTTTCAAGCGAGAGAAATTCTTTGATTTTCCCGATAACAAACGAATGAAAACGCGGGCGACCTTTGGCAAATCTTTCCGCCGCCGTTTTCGGGCTGAAATAATTTTTGTAAATTTTGTCCACAAAATTTATCTCTCGCCGTCGCCGCGCAAAATCGCCGGAAGCGTCAGCAAAATTATCTTTAAATCGAGCCACAAAGACCAATTTTCGATATAAAACAAATCTA